>JAEZFY010000118.1 GCA_023417265.1 Actinomycetes bacterium
GTGCGCTACTTCGACGGCGTCGCCTGGGCGCCGATCGCGGCCGGTCCGCTGCCGAACGCGGCCGCCGCCGCAGCACCCGCACGCGATCCGCTGCCGACGTTGCCGCTCTCGGCCGCGCTCGGCGCGATCGCGGTGCTCGCCTGCTCACTCGTCGTCCAACACACCGTCGCCCGCCAGGTCGCCGACCTCGACTGGCCGGTGCTCGCCAGCGCAGGGCTCTCGATCGTGCTCGCCTACGGCCCGTCGCTGTGGTGGTGCCGGCGGGTGATCCGCCAGGCGGGCGGCGGTGCCGAGCGGGTCGGCTGGCGCGCCCGCTGGGTCGACACGGCCTGGGGGCCGATCACGTGGATCGGCTCGTACGTCGCCCAGGTGATCATCGTCCTCCTGGCCGTTGTGACGTTCGGTCTGCCGTTCGAGTCGAACGTCGACACGACCTCCGACGACATCACCACCACCTACGTGATCGCGATGATCGTCTCGGCGGTGATCGCCGCGCCGCTCGTCGAGGAACTGGTCTTCCGCGGCGTCGTGCTGCGCGGGCTGGCCGGGTCGCTCGGGGTGGTCGCCGCCGTACCGGTGCAGGGCGTCCTGTTCGGGCTCGCCCACGTCGACCCGATCGACCGGGGGTGGGGCAACCTCGGGCTCGCGCTCGGGCTCTCGGTCGTGGGGTGCGGGCTCGGGCTGACCGCCGTGTTGACGCGGCGGCTCGGCGCCCCGATCATCGCCCACGCGTGCCTCAACGGGTTCGTGCTGACGCTCGTGCTGAGCGGGGTCGCCGACGAACTCAACCGCGACCTCGATGCCGAGCTCGCCCGGCTCGTGGTGGCGGTGCTCGCCACGCGCTAGGCGAGCACCCGGTTGTCGATCAGGCGCACGTCGTCGAACCACACGGCGGCGAGGATCACCGCACCGCCGGCCGTGTCGGCCACCGGTTCGAGCGTGTCGCGGTGGACGACCTCGACGTACTCGATCGTGGCGCGCGGTTCGGCGCGCAGCATCGCCGTGGCGACGTCGGCGAGGAGCGACGCGTCGTGGGTGCCCCCGGCGTGGGCGCTGGCCGCGCCGTCGAGCGCTTCCGGGAGCACGACCGCGGCCGCGCGGGCGGCGGGCGAGAGTCGCCGGTTGCGGCTCGACATCGCCAGCCCGTCCGGCTCGCGGGCAGTCGCCACGCCGACGATGTCGACGCCGAGATCGAGGTCGGCCACCATCCGGCGCACGATCGCGAGCTGCTGGTAATCCTTCTCGCCGAAGCAGGCGACGTCGGGCAGCGTGGCCGCCAGGAGCTTGGTGACGACCGTCGCGACACCACGGAAGTGGCCCGGGCGCCGCGGCCCTTCGAGCCGGTCGGCGAGGGCTCCGGGCTCGACGTGCGTGTCGAAGCCGGCGGGGTACATGGCGGCCGCGGTCGGTGCATACACGGCGGCCACCCCGGCCTCGCGGCACAGCCGCAGGTCCTCGTCGATCGCCCGTGGGTAGGTGGTGAAGTCGGCCGCCTGGTTGAACTGCAGCGGGTTCACGAAGATCGTCGCGATCACCGTGTCAGCGTGCTCGCCGGCGCGGCGGATCAGTTCGAGATGTCCGGCGTGGAGCGCTCCCATCGTCGGGACCACGGCCAGCCGGGCCCCGTGCTGCCGCCGCGCCAGCGACCAGGCGCGCATCGCGGCGGGCTCGGTGAGCAGGTCCATCGCGGCGACGCTAGCTTCGGCGCCGTGCGGATCGGACGAGCGGTGACCCGTCGGATCGGCGACCGGTGGTTGCAGGCCCAGGAGCTGCTCACGAACTGGGCGTCGGTGGCACCCGACAGTGCGCGGGCGGCCGCGTTCGGGGCGTTCGGGGCGGGCAGCCTGCTGCGCTACCCGCTCGGGGCGGTCTACAACGAGCGCTACATCCACATCGGCGCGGGCACCCTGATCGGCCCCGACGTCGCCCTCGCGGCCGGCATGGTGCCCGGCCAGACGATGGTGAGCGACCCGGTGATCGCGATCGGCGACCGGTGCCTGATCGGACGCGGCAGCGGCATCGTCGGGCACTTGTCGATCTCGATCGGCGACGACGTGTGGACCGGCCACTACGTCTACATCACCGACCAGAACCACGGGTACGCCGATCGCGACGTGCCGATCAGCCAGCAGCGCCAGCCGGAGCGGCCGGTGTCGATCGGGTCGGGTTCGTGGCTCGGCCACGGCACGGTCGTGTTGCCCGGGGCGCGCATCGGTCGCAACTGTGTGGTCGGGGCCAATTCGGTGGTCACCGGCGAGATTCCCGACCACAGCATCGCGGTGGGCGCCCCGGCCCGGGTGGTCAAGACGCTCGGAGCGTGACGCCGGACGGCCCGCCTACGACAGGTCGCGGGGTGGCGCGCATGACGCCATCTCGTTGTCGCCGGCGAACGTGGCGATCCGCTCGCTGAGCGGGATGCCCTGCTCGGCCGTCTCGTAGAACGGCGAGTTGTCGCCGGTGCGCCGGAGCTCGTCGGCATAGTTGCGCCGGTCGGCCACGTAGGTGTGGTAATCGGCGAGCCAATCGGGCACGATCGCCGCGCCCTTGGCGTCATTCGGCTGCTCGGCCGCCAACTCGATGAGCATCTCGTCGAGCAGGTCGGTCGCCTGGTCGACGATGTCGGCGCGGCGCTCGATCAGCGAGGCGTCGCCGACGTCGATGCGGGTGTAGTCGGCCAACTCCTCGCGGCGCTCGTTGACGTCGGCACAGATCTGCTCGGCGCGGTCGGCCCACGCCCGATCGCCGATCCGGTTGACCGCCTCCTTCGAGGCGAAGAACAGTGCCCACACCCAGAACGCGGCCAGCCCGAGCAGCACGAGCACGATGCCGTAGCGCTTCCACGCCGCCGGCGGCGGCTTGGGCACGTGCCGCGCCGGGTCGATCGCCGGGGCGCTCACGGCTTGTCCATCTCGACGCCGAACGGCATCGGCCCGAACACGTCGACACTGGCCGTGCACGTGCCGGCGGGCGAATCGACGAGCGTCGTGACCTGCCACGGTGCCGTCGCGCCCGGTGCCACCGGGCCGACCTGGCGGGCGTTGTCGGCCTCGACGACCCGGTCGTCGGCGGTGATCTCGACGAACAGCGAGAACTCGGCAGATTCGTCGGCGAGGTTGGTGAGCGTGCCCGACGCCCGGGCGACACCGTCGCCGACCACACAGTCGGTGACCTCGACGCGGTTGGCGACCGGGTCGATGAAGGCGCTCACCTCACGGAACACGACCACGCTCAGGATCACGCCGAGCACGGAGAGGGCGAGGCCGACCGCGCCGAGCACGACCCCGGCGAGCGCCTTGCCGCGCCCCGGGCCGCCGGCGGTGGCGCGGCGCAGGCCCTGGATGCCGAACACGATTGCCAACACGGCGAGCACCAGCCCGGCAACGACGATGAAGGGCATCCACGCCAGGACGACGGCGATCAGGCCGCACACGAGCGCGGCCGTGGCGATGCCGTTGCCGCCCTGCGGGCTGCGTGGCGCCGGTGGGCGCACCGCCGCCGGCGAGGGACCGGCACCGAACGGGTCGACCGCCCGCTGGCCGGCGTCGGCGACGTCGGCCGTCCACGCCCGCCCGTTGAAGTAGCGGTGCTCGTGGCGGCCGTTGGGGTCGGGGAACCACCCGGCGGGGCTGGTCGGGGGAGTCGGCGGGGCCGCGCCCGGGGGAACCGGCAGGTCCGGGGAGGTCACGGCCGCCAGGGTAGCCGTGCGACCACCCGGGCGGGCTTGTGGCGTGTGCCGCAGCCGGGCCGCGGCTTAGCCTGTCGGGCATGCCGCTCCGGCTGACCCCCGCGCGCTTCCGACCGTTGGCGGTCGCCGCGCTCCTCATGCTCGCCGCGATCGTCGTCACCGGTGCCGCCGTGCGGCTCACTGGCAGCGGGCTCGGCTGCGACGACTGGCCGCGCTGCTCCGACACCGCCTTCGTCGACGTGTCGTCCAAGCACACCGCGATCGAGCAGGGCAACCGGCTCTTCACCGGTCTCGTCGGGGCCGCCGTGATCGCCTGCGTCGGCGGCGCGCTGGCGCGCCGGCCGCGCCGCCGCGACCTCACCGTGCTCGCGGCCCTGCTCGTGCTGGGCGTGCTCGCCAACGCCGTGCTCGGGGGCATCTCCGTGCTCGTCGACCTGCACCCGCTCGCCGTGCAGGGTCACATGCTGTTGTCGATGGGCCTGATCGTCGCCGGGACGATGCTCGTGCGCCGGGCCGGCGAGCCCGACGGAATGCCCCGGGTGGCGGTCGTCAGCGCGCCCACGCTGACGCTCGTGCGCGCCCACTTCGCGCTCACGTGCGTGGCGATCGTGGCCGGCACCGTGGTGACCGCCGCCGGCCCTCACGCCGGCGACGAAGACGCGGTTCGCCTCGATGTGGCGATCAGCACGGTCGCCCGGCTGCACGGCGCGAGCGTGATCGCGACGCTGATCTTGGCGCTCGCGATCGCCTGGCGGATCCGCACCATCGCCGCCGATCGACAGGCCCTCACCGGCGCGCTCTCGGCATGGATCTTCGCCGGCGCCCTACAGGGCGCGCTCGGCTACGTGCAGTACCTGAACGGTGTGCCGGCGCTCTTGGTGTGGTTGCACGTCACCGGAGCGACCGCGGTGATGTACCTGACGACCCAGTTGCTGCTCGCCACCCACCGCGCACTACCGCACCCGCGGGGCGCCGCCGTGGCGCCCCCGGCGGTCGCCGTCGCCGTATGACCGGCGAGCACTGGCGCCTGCTCGGCCTGGCGCCGGGCGCGTCGGCCACCGACGTGCACGCTGCCCGGCGGCGGCTCGCCAAGCGGGCCCACCCCGATGCGGGCGGTTCGGCGGCCGAGATGCAAGCCCTCAACGCCGCCGCCGAAGCCGCCCTGACCGAACTCGGACGCGGCGCTCGCGTCGTACCGCGGCGGAACGAGCCGTCGTGGGCGCCGCCCGCGCACGCCCCCGAGCGTCCTGCCCGGCGGCGGCCCGGTGCCGGCTCGGCGGTGCGCGTCGATCATCCGAGCTTCGTTGTCGAGGCGCTCCCGGCGGAAGCGTTCGAGTGGCTCCTGCTGGCCGCCGCCGAACTCGGCGACCTGCTCGACGACGACCCGCCCTATCGGCTCGAGGTCGCCCTGCGCGGCGCACTCGCCGGGTGGTGCGAGCTGACGCTCGTGCCCGACGCCGGGTCGAGCACGGTGAGCCTCGTCGTCGCCGGCGAACCGGGGGCTCGGCCACCCGACGTCGACGACGTGCGCGATGCGTGGGTCGCCGCCTTGAACTCGCTCTGATCGCGCTCCGGCGTGCTAGGGCTGGGCTGCGGCGGCCTTGCTGAGCCGGTCGCGCAGCGCCAACCCGAGCCCGACCGCCGGTGGCAGGACGACGACCAGCGCATCGAGGCGGTCGGCGTCGGCGGCGCGCAAGTCGGCGTACAGCTCGTGGGCGGCGACGACGAGGTCGGCGGTGCGGTCGAGGATGCGTGCTCGGTGCCCGTCGGCGGTCAGCCCGGCGAGCACCTCGACGGCGTCGTCGGCGCGTTCGACGAGCAGCACCCGAGCGGCGGGGGCGTAGTGCGCGGCGAGCATCCCCGGTGCCCGGCTGGGCCCCTCCGGCGGCCGCACCGGTGCGTCGAGCAGGCGGGCGATCGTGTCGGCGTCGATCGCCCCCGCCCGCAGCAGCTGCGGCGGATCACTGGTGAGGTCGACGATGGTCGACTCGAGGCCCACCGTCGAGCGTCCGCCCTCGAGCACGCAATCGCGGGCACCGTCGAGCGCATCGCCGAGGTCGGCGAGCACGTGCGCGGCGGTGGTGGGGCTGACCCGGCCGAACCGGTTCGCCGAGGGTGCTGCGACCGGGCGCCCGAACTCACGCAACAGCGCCTCGGCGACCGGATGGGCGGGGACCCGCACGCCGACGCTGGGGCGCCCCCCGGTGACGCTGTCGGGAACGTTCGGACCGCGCTCGACCAGCATCGTCAACGGCCCGGGCCAGCACGCCGCGGCGAGCGTCGCGAATGCGCTGGCGGCCACGGGGGCCGCCCAGCCGGCAAGCATCGCCGGGTCGGCGGCGTGGACGATCAACGGATGCCCGCGGGGGCGGCCCTTGACCGCGTAGACGCGGCCGACCGCAGCGGCGTCGGTGGCGTCTGCGGCGAGCCCGTACACGGTCTCGGTGGGCATGCCCACCAACCCCCGGTTGCGCAGACACGCGGCGGCCCGGGCGACGTCGCTGGTGACGAGGTCGTTCAGGGCTGGGCCCCGAGGAAGTCGAGCACCGCGTCCCAGAACCCGAAGGATTCGGGCGTGGCGAAGTGGTCGGTGCGCTTCAGGATCACCAGCCGGGCGTCGGGGAGCGCCTCGACGAGCCGGTCGGCCGGGAGGACGAAGTCCTGGTCGCCGACCACCACCAGCACCGGGCAGGCGATCGCGGCGAGGTCGGCGTCGGCGAGCGGCGGTGCCGGGGGCGCCTGCATGGCGGCGACGAGCGCGACCGGGTCGTTGCCGTGCTGAGCCGCGTACTGGGCGAACAAGCGGGCCTGGTTGTCGGTGGCGTCGCCGTGGTCGGCGCTCGCCGCACCGCCCTCGATGGCGGCGACGATGCGTTGCTTGGCGGCGTCGTCACGCTCGAACACGTTGCGGCCGATGCCGGCCAGCACGAGCCGGTGGAATCGCTGCGGGTGGGCCAGGGCCACCCGCAGCAACGTCATTGCCCCCATCGAGAACCCGACCGCGTCGACGGGTTCGTCGGGCAGGTGGGCGAGCACGTGCTCGGGCAACGCGCGGTAGGCGTCCGGGTCGTGCGGCTTGGGTGCGCTGCCGTGGCCGAGCAGGTCGATGCCGACCACACGCCGCCCGGCGTCGTCGAGCAACGCCGTGAACCCGCTCCGCTGCCACGTATCGGCGAACGAGCCGCCCCACCCGTGGACGAGCACCACCGGGGGCGCGCCGCCGCCACGATCACCTGTTCCGGACATGGTCGGGAGCGTAGATGGTCGGGTACGTTGCTCCGAATGCTCGTGATCGCAATTGACGGTCCGGCCGGGGCGGGTAAGTCGACGGTCGGGCGGGCCCTGGCCTCCCGACTCGGCCTGAGCTACCTCGACACCGGGGCGATGTACCGGGCGATGACGTTCGCCGTGCAACAGCGCGGGATCGCCGAGGGCGACCTCGCCGACGTCGCCGCGATCGCGCCCGACGTGGCGATCGACGTCGATCCGGAGCTCGGGCGGGTGCTCGTCGACGGGCTCGACGCGACGCGTCAGATCCGCAGCCGCGAAGTCACCGACGCGGTGTCGCAGATCGCCGCCAACCCGGCCGTGCGGCGCGAGTTGGTCGAGCGCCAACGGGCGTGGGTGGCCGCCCGTGGAGGTGGCGTCGTGGAAGGTCGCGACATCGGCTCGGTCGTGTTCCCCGACGCGGCCCTGAAACTGTTCGTCACCGCCTCGCCGCGGGTGCGCGCCGAGCGCCGGGTGGCCGAGATCGGCGGCGATGTGACCGACGTCGAAGCGTCGATCATCGAACGCGACCGCAAAGACTCCACCCGCGCCGCGAGCCCGCTCACCGAACTCGACGACGCGGTCACGGTCGACACCACCGGCATGACGATCGTCGAGGTGGTCGAGCACATCCTGGCGCTCCTGAAAGAGCGCGTGTGAGCTCCCGCGAGCGGCCCGAACGCTTCGCCGCGGGCGCCAAGATCGACACGTTCATGGCCGGCAACGGCTTTGCCAGCCGGGCCGTCTACGCGTTCGGTTGGTTCCTGGTGGTGCCGCTGTTCCGCCTGTACACGCGGATGACGATCAACGGCCGCGAGCACATCCCCGAGCACGGCGCGTTCGTGCTCGCGCCCGTGCACCGCAGCTATGTCGACACGCCGGTCGCCGGTTCGTTGACGCGCCGCCGCTTACGGTTCATGGGCAAACAGGAGATGTGGAAACACCGCTGGGCCGGGTGGGTGTTCTCGGCGCTCGGCGGCTTCCCGGTCAATCGGGGGGCTGCCGACCGCGAGGCGCTGCGCCGCTCGATCGCCGTGCTCGAAGCCGGTGAGGGGCTCGTGCTGTTCCCCGAGGGCGAGCGCAAGGACGGCCCCACCGTGCACCCGCTGTTCGACGGAGCCGTGTACATCGCCGTCAAGGCAGGCGTGCCGATCGTGCCGGTCGGCATCGGCGGCTCCGACAAGGTGATGCCGCGCGGCGCCAAGTTCGTGTTCCCGCGCAAGGTCCACGTCGAGATCGGCCCCCCGATCCCGCCCCCGGCGCCAGCCGGGGGACGGCTTGCCCGCTCGGCGGTGGCCGATCACTCCGACCGCCTGCACGCCGAGTTGCAGCGCCTGTACGACGTCGCCACTGCCCGAGCGGCCGGCCGTTCGGGCCGCTGATACCCGCCTGAACGGCGCTCAGCCCACCGACACGGCGTCGCTCGTCTGGGGGACGATGCGCGGCACCATCTGCACGAGCTGGACGGTGTTGAACCCGTCGTAGTCGGGCGAACCGAGCAGACCCGCCACGGTGTCGGCGGCAGCCGACCGCAGCCGGTACGCGGCCTGGTGGTGCGAGGTCGGATCGACCATGCAGGTGATCCGCATCGTGTACCGGTCGAGGTGCTGTTCGACGACGCCGAGCACTTCGGGCTGCGAGCGGAACGTCTCGTCGGTGGCCTGGAGGCAGGCGACCGAGAGCACTTGCGCGGCACGTGACGTCGGGATCGTCGCCGGGACCTCGATGTCGACGACCGCTCGCGAGGCGCCCTTGGACACGTTGCGCAGCGTGCGGATCGTCGACGCGGCGACGTAGACGACCGCCCCGTCCCAGGTGGTCACCGTGACGGAGCGCAGGCCGAACCCGGCCAGGCGGCCGACGATCTCGCCGTTCAACTCGACCTCATCGCCGATCACGGCGGTGCGCTCGAGCAGCAGCATCGCCGCCGTGAGGAAGTCGGAGATCGGTTCGCGCACGGCGAACGCAGTGGCGGTGATCAACCCGCCGAACACGACGATCAGTGTCGAGGTCTCGATCCCGGCCGAGAGCAGCGCCTCGATGACCGCGGCCGAGATGCCGCAGATCAAGACGAACCAGCGCAACAACTGCAAGATCCCGGCCGTCCGGCGAGCGCGCAACGTGTCCCGGCGGCCGTTCAGCCGGGCCGCCGCGGTCAACACCGCAGCCACCCCGGCGGTGGCCGCCAGCGTGAACCCGATCAGGAGCGGAGTACTCATCCCTTCGTCTTATCGAGCGGGCGCACGGGTTGCAGGTCACCAGAGCGTGTCATCGGGCACCCCGGGCGCGCCGCGCGCGTCCGTGTCGGCCGGCGGAGACCCGGGTATGCCGGGCCGTGCAGATCGAACGGCAACGGAGCACGATGCGTCCGGACAATGGCGGCGACGGCTCCGACGACGAGTTCGTCGAGGAGTTCGTCGACGCGGCCGGGGCCCTGATCGGACGGATCGCGGCGATGGACGACGCCGACCGGATCGCGGCCGCGTGCCGCGGTTCGGCCAACCCGGCGGCCTTGCGCTGGCTCGCCGACACGCTGCAGTTGACGCCCGAGGACGTCGTCGTCGACGCCGGCACGGGCCTCGGCGGGCCGGCCGCCTGGCTGCGCGCCGAAGTTCGCTGCGCGATCGTCGCCGCCGACCCGTCGCCGACCGCCGCGGCCGGGGCGCGGCAGTTGTTCGGTCTGCCGGCGGTGCAGGCACCGGCGGCGCCAGCACCGTTCGCCGATCGCGCCTTCGACGCGGTGCTCCTGCTCGGGGTGCTGTCGGTGGTCGACGACCGGGCGACCGTGCTGCGCGAGGCACTGCGCACCGGACGCCGGGTAGGGGTGCTCGACTACTGCTCGACGTCGGCCGACACGGTGCACGCCGGCGGCAGCGCGTTCGCCCCGCCGGAACAGCTCGCTGGCGAACTGCGCCAGCTGTGGACGCACGTCGACCTCGTCCGGGTCGACGCGCCGACGCCCGCGGCGTGGAATCAGGCCGCTGAGCGGGCGCGCGCAGGCGTCCCGCAGCCCGACAGCGAGCGCGAGGTCGTCGACGCGATCGAGTCGGGAAGGTTGACGCTGCACGCCCTTGTCGGCCGATGACGGGCGCGGCGTGCCCGAAGCGGATGGACTACGGGCCGTGCGGCGGCGTGCACGCGGACCGGTGCGAGGTCGATCGGCGGCCGTGCCCGTTCCTCGACGACTCCCAGCGGGTGCGCTTGACCGCGGCCGCAGAGCACACGAGTCGCCAGCCGGTGGGGTTGATCGCGCCCGGCCCGATGCTCGTCGTCGACGTGCGTGCGCCCGCCCGCTGGGCAGGCGACGAGCAGCGCCTGTGGCAGGCGGGCGCCGGCGCGCTCCCCGGCTGTGTGGCGCTGCGCGGTGAACACGTCGACAACCCGCGCGGTGAGGACGACGCCGGGGACGTCGACGCCACGGTGGCGATCGAGACCCTGGCGGCGGCAGGCGTGACGGTGGTCGCCACCGTCACCGGCCGCGACCGCGACCTCGTCGGGGCGCAAGCGACCATGTCGCGCTACGCCGCGGCCGGCGTCGCCGCGATCCACTGCGTCACCGGTGACCACCCGGCTGCGGTCGGCATCGCCCGGACCGCCGCGTTCGCTGCCGAAGCGGTCACGCTCGTGGCGCTGGCCAACGACCTGGGCCTGCCGGCCACCGTGGGGGAGTCGCCGGCCAGCCCGGGGCCGCGGGTGCAACGGATGCAGCTCAAGCAGGCAGCCGGCGCCGGGCTGTGCATCCTCAACCACTCGGGCGAGGTCGCCGACCTGACGCGCTTCGTCGACGCCTGCCGGAGCGAGGGGGTGGCGATCCCGTTCGTCGCACCGGTTCCCCTCGCCGCCGACCCGGCCGCGGCGGCGGCACTCCGGCAGTTCCCGGGCTTGCGCTTGCCGCAGGAGTTCCTCGACCGCGTCACCGCAGCCGCCGACCCGGCCGAGGCCTCGCTCGGTTTCGCCGCCCAGATGGCCAGCGAGCTCGCCGACTCGGGGCGCTTCGTGGGGATCAACCTGTCGGGCTCGGCCACCGGCGCCGACCCGTACGCCCGGATCGAACTGACGGCGCGGTTCGCCGCCACCGTCCGGGCGGCGTGGACTGCGTCGGCCTAGGCGGTCGACACGGTGGTCGCATCCGGCGCGGAGCCGGGCGGCGGGTCGGGCTCCCCGGCGGCCACTGCCGACACGTCGAGCCGGGTGAGGTAGGCCTCCCCGGTGAACGTGGCGAACGCCACGTCGGCCGCGTCGCGCCCGGTCGCAATCCGGACGAGTCGGTCGATCGCCGACATCTGCGTCGCATCGAACAGGTACCAGCGCCCGCCGACGAACGCCTCGAAGAAGCCGTGGAAGTCGGGCGGATCGAGGTCGACGGCGTAGCCCGACACGTAGCGGGCCGGGATGCCGAGCGCGCGGCACAGGGCGATCGACAGGTGCGAGAAGTCGCGGCAGACCCCGGCCGAGGCGTGGAACACGTCGAGCGCCGTGCTCGATGCGTCCGTACTCCCGGGCACGTAGTCGAGATGTCCGTACACCCAGTCGCAGATCCGTTGAACGCGCTCGGCGCCGCTACCAACCGACCCGAACGTGCGCATCGCGAACCGTGCCAGGCGATCGGACTCGCAATACCTGCTCGGCCGTAGGTACGGGTAGGCCTCGACCGGGAGATCGCCGAACGCGGTCTCGTCGGCGGGTTCGGCGGCGGGCACGAACGGCTCAAGGGCGATCACCGCGTCGTAACCGACGGTCAACCCGCCCGGGTCGCAGGACAAGACGAGCAGGCGGTTGCCGTCGTCGTCCAAGTGCCGCACATCGATCTCGGGGGTGCACGTCAACGTCTCCGTGAGGACGCGCTGGCGGTCGGAGACGACCGGGGCGAGGCTGAACACGAAGCTCGCCGGAGCGGTGACGTCGTACTCCAGGCGGGCGCGGACGGCGATCTTCACGACGGGGCTCCAAGGTGATGCGGATCGGGTGGCAGGATCGGGAGTGCCCAACCGACCGGGAGCTCAGCCAACGCGGCGCTGAGCCGCGCCTGCCAGAAGGCGTGGGCGTCGGCCAGGTCGGCGGCGTCGTAGCGGCGCTGCCGGCAGACACCGTCGGCGAACGTGAGCAGGTCGAACGGGAAGTCGACGTCGACGACGCTCGCACGCGTGGCATCGAAGGCGAGGTAAGCGAGGCCGATCACGCTGGCGAGCGGCATGTCGAAGTCGGCCAGCCGGTCGAGAATCGGCTTCCCGTAGGCGGTGCGGCCGATCACGAAGTACGGCACGTCGCTGGTGGCCGTGATCCAGTTGCCCTCGGGGTAGACGTAGAACAGTTCGGGGTGGCGGTCGCCGGAGAGCTGACCCCCGAGGATCGTGTGCATGTTGAACGTCAGGCCGGCTTGCTCGAGCGCGTCGCCGTCGTCCGCCCGCACGCGGCGCAGCTGGGTGCCGTAGCGGGTCGCCAGCTCGTGCATCCGCACGCACGGTTCGCCAGCACCGGCCAGTTCGTCGTCGAGCTGCAACATCGTCTTGTCGCGCACCGAGCGCAGCCCGGACGTCATCACGAACGCCGAGCCGCCGCCGTGTTCGATCGTCGACAACTTGCCCTTCGTGGCGTGCTGCTCGCCGCGGACCACGCGCGTGTCGGCCAGCGCGACGAGACCGGCGGCCGTCCGCAGCGCCACCGCGAACGTCATGGCCGTGCGCCGATCGGGCTGGTCATCGTTCGAGCTCCTTCGTCGAGCGCCGCCGGGGGAGCGGATCGCTGGCGCGATCATGCATCACGCGTGTCACTGCGCGGACGCGCCGGTGGGGCGCCCTCCGGAGAGGACGCCCCACCTTGCTCTGCTGCGTGACGTCAGCCGCGGGTGTCGACCTTGCGGACCGGCGCACCGGTCGGGTCTGCCAGCGTGTACGCCGAGCGGGCGATCGTGCCGAGGTGGTCGGCGATCAGGTGCACGCTCGTGTGCTTGCTGTTGACGAAGCACACCTTGCCCTCGGCGCCGATCGGCGCAGCGGCCACGTTGGGGTCGACGACGCCGGCCGCGTAGTTCACGTTCGACGCCACCGGGGGGTTGGCGATGTCGGACGAGATCAACTGCCCGTTACCGTTCCCGCCCGCACCAACGGGGGTGAGGTTGACCAGGGCGATGTCGCCGGCGTTGCCAGCCACCGTGAAGCACACCCGGCCGTTCGGGGCGACGAGGCCACCGCCGAGACCCGTGCGGGTGTCGACGAGGCGCTTGGGCGCACCGGACGGGTCGGCCAGCGTGAACGCCGCCTTGGCGATCGTGCCGAGGTGGTCGGCGATCACGTGGACCGCCGAGTGCTGGCTGTTCTGGAAGCAGACCTTGCCGTCGGCGCCGATCGGGGCGGCGGCGACGTTGGGGTCGACCGAACCCGGACCGAAGTTGACGTTCGACGCCACCGGAGCGCTGACGACGTCAGACGAGATCAACTGCGCGTTGCCGTTGCCGGCCGCGGCGACCGGAGTGAGGTTGACGAGGGCCACGTCCCCGGGGTTGCCGGCGACGGCGAAGCACACCCGACCGCTCGGGGCCACCACGCCGCCGCCGAGACCCGTGCGGGTGTCGACCTTGCGGACCGGCGCACCGGTGGGATCGGCGGGGGTGTACGCCGAGCGGGCGATCGTGCCGAGGTGGTCGGCGATCAGGTGCACGCTGGCGTGCTTGCTGTTGACGAAGCAGGCCTTGCCGTCGGCGCCGATCGGTGCGGCGGCGACGTTGGGGTCGACCAGGCCCGGGGCGAAGTTGACGTTCGACGCCAGCGGCGCGGTGGCGATGTCGGACGAAATCAGCTGCCCGTTGCCGTTCCCGCTGGCCAGCACCGGCGTGAGGTTGACCAGGGCGATGTCGCCTGGCTGGCCGGCGGCCGGGAAGCAGACCCGTCCGTTGGGCGGGATGATGCCCACCGGCGACTGCCAGCCGTCACCCGGGTTCTGGGGATCGCCCGGGTTGCCGGGATCGCCCGGGTTGCCGGGGTTGCCGGGGTCGCCCGGGTTGGTGGGCGTGCAGCCCTGCTTGGTGATCGTGAACGACTCGCCCTGGGCGCCGACGGTCAGGCGGTTGTCGCCGACGTCGTACACCGAGCTGTTGGCGATCACGTCGAGGCGCAGCGTCGCGCTGCAGGTGCTCGCCGTACCGGCGTTGACGTTGACGAGGAACGTGCGCGCCGCCGCGGCAGGTTCCACCGAGGCCACCGCGGCCCCGTTGACCCCGTTGGCGGCGAGGCCCAGGTCGCTGAGGTCGAAGCCGGCGACGGTCTCGCTGAACTCGACCGCCCACTGGACGATCGTTCCGGTGGCCGGGTTGGCGCCGACCCGCTTGATCGACGTCACCGTCGGGGCCGTGGCCCCGTCGAACGCCGGGTCGTACTCGACCGCGCCGATGTCACAACGCTCCTGGTTGTCGCCGTTGGCGTCGATCGGCCGGAAGCGAACTTCGGATGGCTGGCCCTGACGGCCGCGCTGGTCGGCGAGGCCGCACCCGTCGAGCGGCCCGGTCTCGATCGCCAAGCTGCCGCGGCTCAGTGCGTGGCTGCGGGTGGGGCCGCCCCAGTTGCCGAGCGGCATCAGCCCAGGGTCGACCGAGGTGCGGTCGCCGGTGGCCCGCAGGCCGCACCAGTCGCCGCTCTCGAGGTTGTAGCCGGTCGAGGGCGGGCGATTGGTGGTGTGGCAGTTGGCGGGCACGTTGGCGCTGACGATCGAGCCCTTGATCGCGCGGTAGGTGGTGCTGCCGCCGACCGTGTCGATCGCCACCGTGCCGGCGGGGCCGCGGTTGTGGGCGATCGTCGAGTGCAGGATCGACGCCGGGCCGAACGTGTACAACGCCGAACCCTGCGGGGCGTGACCGGGCTCCGGGTTGGCATCGGTGATGCGGTTGCCCGACACCGTCGAGTTCTGCAACTCGAAGTAGCGCGGCTCGTACGAGTAGATGCCTGCGCCGGTTTCGCCGACGGTGTTCTCGAGGATCGCCGAGCGCCAGATCTCGGCGCCCTCACCCGAGTGGATGAACAAGCCACCGCCGCTGTAGGTGGCTGCATTGGCAGCGATTTCGCTGTCGACGACCCACAGCGCGCCGCGCGACGACACGCCGCCGCCCAACGGGGCGCTGTTGTTGACGATCTTCGAGCGGGCGATGTCGGCGGCCGCGCCGAGCTCGACGAACATGCCGCCCCCGTAGCCGTAGGCGTCGGTCGCCGTGTTGCCCGTGATCGTGCTGTCGAGCAGGACGAGCTTGCCGGTCGTGACGTGGATACCGCCGCCGTTGGCCGCCCGGCCGCCCGTGATGGTGACGCCCTGGAGGGTGACGACGTTGGCGATGTTGCCGGTGTTGACGGTCAGCCCGCGCTGACCCTGGGCGGCGCGGATGGTCACCTTGCCGGCGCCGTCGATGGTGCGCGGCTTGGTGATCGTCACCGGCCCGTCGAGTTGGATCACGGCGGCGTTGGGTCCGCAGTTGAAGGTGACGTTGCCGGTGCCGTTGCTGAGCTCGTTGGCGAGTTCGGCGCCACTGCACGACTCGGCCGTGCCGGTGCCGACCGTGCCGTTCGGTGCGTCGCCGGGGGTCCGGAACGTCTGGGGCGCGCTGAAGAACGTCGCCCCGTCCTGGGTGACGTAGCGGAAGCGCCAGTGGTAGGTGGTGTTCTTGACGATCTGGGCCGGCAGGTTGGTGCCGTCCACGGTCCAGTCGGCCCACACGTCGTAGGCCGTGTTCTGGGCGGCTTGGACCTGCACGGGGCCGTCTTCGTAGATCTTCGTCCCGCCGCCGCCGATCGGGCCGTTGTAGAGCTCGAACCAGCCGGTGCCGCCGCGACCCACCGGGTAGAGGAGCACCTCGGAGCGGATCTTGGTCGGCCAGCTCGTGGACGTGAACGTCGTCGACGGGTTCTCGGCGACGATCGTCGGCTCGACGGGCGCCTGCCCGCCACCGCCGCCGAACACGCCGATCGCGGCCTGCGGACGGACGTACTGGATCGCGCCCTGGCTGCCGTCGATCACGACGACTTCGGCCTTGAGGAGTTCGCTCGGCTGCTGGGTGCTGACGACCGGGAGCCGGAACTCGACCGATCGGCCGAACGGCATCGCCCAGGGGCCCTGCCGATCGGTGTAGGTCGAGCTGATCTTGTAGCGCCCGCCGCCGGCGTCGACGACCTTGCCGGGGCAGCCACCGCCGTTCACCGGCTGGTCGTCGATCAGGCATTGCGTTGGGGTCTGGGCCGTGATCGCCGGGGTGGTGCCGGGCGGCAGGATCAGATCCATGTAGATGATCTGGCCGGAGCACGGGTTGCCGATCGCCATCGCGTAGATGTGCACGTAGTACGGCTGGCCGGCGGACGGCATGTTGTTCTGCGGGTCGGCGTAGGCGCCGACGAACGTGCCGATGCCTGGGCCCGCGGTGGGGGTTCCCATGATCCCGCAGTTGATGGTCTGCGAGTACTGGATCGAGCCGTCGTACCACTGGTACGCGGCCGACGCGCGGCCGACCGGCGAGAGGCCGACGAGCAGGCCGGCGATGACGGCGGAAAGGAGGAGGAGCGCCCTTCTGACGGGGCGCACGTGTGGGCGTTTTGCACGTGATGTGGACATGCCCACCGTTGTACGGACGGGGCCCGCCCGCAAGCATCGGGGAAAACCACACGCGACCCACCGCAAACCCGCAGATCGCGGGCACCGTCGTCCGGATCGTCAGATCGTCAGGAACGCGGTCAGCGCCTCGGCGAGGTGCAGCGGATCGGCCGTGCCGCACAGCTCGCGGGCGCTGTGCATCGACAGCTGCGGCACGCCGACGTCGACCGTGGCGATGCCGAGCCGGGTTGCCGTGAGCGGCCCGATCGTGGAGCCGCACGGCATGTTGTTGCGCGACACGAACACCTGGTGGGGCACGCCGGCGGCGGCGCAGGCCCGGGCGAACAGGGCCGCTGTGACGTCCGAGGTGGCGTAACGCTGATTGGCGTTGAGCTTGATCGCCGGGCCGCGGTTGACGATCGGCGCGTGGTCGGGGTCGTGACGTTCCGGATAGTTGGGATGCAGGGCGTGGGCGTTGTCGGCCGACACGCACGCCGACCCGGCCAGCGCGCGGAGCAGGTCGTCGCGCGTCCCGTGGCGGGCGAGCACGTGGCGTTCGAGCACCCGCTCGAGCAGCGGCCCCGAGGCGCCGCTCGTGGAACTCGACCCGACCTCCTCGTGGTCGTTGAGCACGACCACGCCGATCGTCGCGCCGGGTTCGGCGGCGATGAGCGCGGTGATCGCCGCCCAGCACGACAGCTGGTTGTCGAGCCGGCCGGAGGCCAGCAACGACTCGTCGCCGCCGAGGACCGCGGCGGGCGTGACGTCGTACAGGCCAAGCTCCCAAAACGCCGGCGGCTCGTCCCAGCCGGCTTCGGTGGCGATCCACTCGGCGAACAGCTCGCCGCCGGTGATGCCGGTACCCCACACGGGCCGGAGGTGGTCTTGGGGGTTGAGCGCGAGCCCGTCGTTGACCCCGCGATCGAGGTGGATCGCGAGTTGCGGCACGCGGGCGATCGGCCGGGCCACGTCGACGAGCGCGGTCGTGCCGTCGGCGCGGGTGAGCCGTCCGGCGACGCCCAGGTCGCGGTCGAGCCACGAATTGTTGAGGATCCCCCCGTAGACCTCGACGTTGAGCTGGCGCCACCCGCTGCGGGTGACGTCGGGGTTGGGCTTGACGCGCAGGCACGGCGAGTCGGTGTGCCCGCCGAGTACCCGGAAGGGCGTGTCGGCGGCAGCGTCGGCGGGGCCGCGCCAGGCGATGATCGCCCCGCCGTCGACCACGTAGCCGGCGGCGACTTCGTCGTGTCCGGCGGGGACTGCGTCCCACGGCCCCTGCAACGACAGCTCGGTGAACCCGGCCGCGGCGAGCCGCGC
>JAEZFY010000200.1 GCA_023417265.1 Actinomycetes bacterium
CCGCCACCGTGAGCACCGCGAGGCCGGTTGCGGCGAGCGCACCGGCGGCGGCGAGGCCGGGGGCGACCCAGGTGGCTGCGAACAGGGCCTTCCCGGTGCTGACGACCGCGCCGGTGGCGAGCACACCGGGGACGGCGAGCGCAGCGAGACGCCACACGAGGCGCCGACGCGGCGTCGTCGGGAGCGCGTGCAGCAGGTTGGCGGCAGGGTCAGCGAGGGTCGCCACCCCGGCGCCGACGACGGCGGCGACGATCACTGCGGCCGACGTCGGCGGCACCGTGTCGCTCACGAGCCGGACGCCGACGAGCAACAGCACGGCGACCGTCGCCACCGCGCCGAGCGGGCCCCAGCGCACCGTGCGGACGGTCAGTCGGGCCGCGGTGAGGTCCATGTCAGACCGGGCTGACGGCGACCTGGGCGAGCACCGCGGCGACGGCCACCGCCAGCCCCCCGAGGCGCACGACGGTGGTGCGCCGCGCCGCACCGGCGCTCGCGCACAGCAGCAACCCGACGAGGTAGACGTCGTGGAACGCGACGGTCGGCAGGTGCACGCGCTGATGCGTGAAGTCGCGCTGGTAGCGGGTCGGGGCCTCGACGAACCACCCGACCGGCGTGTCGGTGAGCCGGCGCACGTCGGGCAGACGGATTGCCATCGGCATCGTCTGCACGGGAGCCACCGGGTAGAACACGGGGCCGTTCCATACCCAGCTCGCCGGGAACAGCGCGGTCCACACGAACACGCCGATCGCGACAGCGATCACGGTGTGGCGGATCGTGCGCCCGGCCGCCACGCCGAGCGCACCGGCGAGGGCCACGAGCAGTACGGGTTGCAGCAACTCGGCGGGTGTGTGCGTGGCCGTGTCGGTCCGGCGGGCGCCCTCGCCCAGCCAGAAGCCGCCCTCGACGCGGCTGACGACGGCAACGCCGAGCACGGTCAGCGCGGTCAGCAACACGGGCGCGGCGAGCCCGAGCAGGCGGGCCGCGGCGCGCTCGGTGGGTCCCAGCGGTGCAGCGTCGGCCACCCCGCCGCCAGCGGGTTCGCCGTCGCGTCCGCCGATCCGCACCGCGGCCACGTACACGCCGAGCGCGAGCGGGGCGAACGCCAGCGGCACGACGTCGACGTAGGCACCGCCCGGCCACGGGCTGCGATGCCAGATCGCCAGGGCGACGGTCGCCGCCCATCCGGCCCACACGCTCACCCGCGTGGCGTAACGGCGCGCCTCGAGCCCGGCCAGCACCACCACCGGCCGCCGGGCGGTGGCCACGCCGCCGAGCGGCAACGCGGCCACGCTCACGCCGGCACCCGGGCTCCGCTGGTGAGCAGCAGGTAGCCGTCGTCGAGGGTCGGTGCCACGAGTTCGGCCCCGGCGGGCGGCGTACCGAGGCTGCGCACCGTCCCCTCTGCCGTGAACCAGGAGTGCACCGCGCCGGGCTGCTGCTCACCGGCGACCCACACGTGGCCGGCGGCGAGCGCCGCCAGTTCGGCCGGCGCCCCGTCGAACCGGATCCGCCCGCCGTGGCACACCACGACCCGCGTGCACAACGCGGCGACGTCCTCGGTGTGGTGCGTCGACAGCACCACGCAACCGCGCCGACCGGCGTCGGCGAGGACGCTGCGCAGACGCATGCGCTGTTCCGGATCGAGTCCCGCCGCCGGCTCGTCGAGTAGCAGCAGTTCGGGCGCACCGATCAGGGCCGCCGCGATCGCGACCCGCCGCTGCTGGCCGCCCGACATCGTGCGGATCCGCCGATGCATGTCGTCGGACAGGTCGACCGCCGCGAGCACGCGCCGCACCTCGTCGTGGCGCGCCCGGCGGTCGGTGAATTCCTTGAGCACGGCGACGTAGTCGACGAGGTCGAAGCCCGAGAAGCCCGGGTAGAGGCCGGGTTGCTGCGGCAGGTAGCCGAGCCGTCGCCGGGCAGCGAGCTTGCCGTGCCGGTCGCCCGGCGACGACCCGAACAGGCGCAGTTCGCCGGCGCTGGGCGGCAGCACCGTCGCCAACATGCGCAGCAGGGTCGTCTTCCCGGCCCCGTTCGGCCCGAGCAGCCCGATCACGCCGCGTTCGGCGCGCACGCTGACCGTGTCGACGGCGGTCGTTCGCCCGAACCGCTTGCTGAGGTCGCGGGCGTCGATGATCGCCACGTCGCTCACGCCGCACTCCGCCAGCCGGCGTCGGCGTCGCCGCGCACGGCGACGATCAGTGCGGCCGCAAGGGTCACCGCGACCAGACCGACCTGCACGGCCGGGCGATGCGTCACGAGCCCGTCGGCGCGCAGGCCGCGCACCGCCCGAGGAGCGCCGCCCAGCCACGCCCCGACGGCCGCCAGCCATCCGGCGCCGAGCATCACCGTCGGGATCGTCGCGTCGACGAAGGTGCCGACCGCGACCGCCAAGGCGCTGAGCGCCAACGCCGGCAGCACCCACACGATCACCTCGCTCGCGGGCAGTGTGGTCAGTGGCGACACGAGGAGTCCGGCGGCGCAGGCGAGCACGCTCGCGGCGAGCGCCCGCAGCGCCCCCACCC
>JAEZFY010000210.1 GCA_023417265.1 Actinomycetes bacterium
CGAGCGGATCCGCAAGGCGCTCGGTACCGAGATCGGGATGGTCTCCCAGAACCCGCTCAACGCGCTCAATCCGGTGCGCCGGATCGACGCCCAACTGATCGAGCCGATGCAGGTCCATCTCGGCACCTCGCGCGCCCATGCGCACGAGCGCGCGCTCGAGCTGCTCCAGCAGGTCGGCATCCCGGCGCCCGAGCGGCGCCTGCGCGAGTACCCGCACCAGCTGTCCGGCGGCATGCGCCAACGTGTGGCGATCGCGATCGCGCTCGCCAACGACCCGGCGCTGCTGCTCGCCGACGAGCCGACCACCGCGCTCGATGTCACCGTCCAGGACCAGATCCTCCGCCTGCTCGACCGGCTGCGCGCCGAGCGGCGCATGTCGCTCGTGCTCGTCACGCACGACCTCGCCGTGGTGCGCGGGTTCACCGAACGGGTGGCCGTGATGTACGCCGGTCAGATCGTCGAGACCGGACCGACCGAGGAGGTGTTCCTTCGGCCGCGGCACCGCTACACGGTCGGGCTGCTCGACTCGATCCCCGACCTGATGCGCCCGCACCACAGCGAGATGCGGGCGATCCCCGGAAGCCCGCCGAGCCTGCTCGTCCCGCCCGCCGGGTGCCGGTTCGCGCCGCGTTGCCCGGCCGCCGACGAACGGTGCCGGAGCGCGGCGCCCGAGCCGGCCGGTGACACCGACCACCGCTACGCCTGCTGGCATCCGATGGACGCCCCGGTCGCGGAGCCCGCGCGTGTCTGAACTGCTCGCCCACGGGTTGCGCGGCCGCCGGAACGGTGACCAACCGCACGCCGAGCCGCTGCTCGCGGTCGACTCGCTCGTCGTCGAGTACGGCACCGCGCGGCGCGGCGTCGTGCAGGCCGTGTCGGGCGTGACGTTCTCCGTCGAGCGCGGCGAGACGCTCGGCGTCGTCGGCGAGTCGGGCAGTGGCAAGACGACGTTGGGGCGGGCGGTGATGCAGCTCGAACCGGTCCGCTCGGGGTCCGTGCGGCTGGACGGCACCGAGCTGACCGGCCTGACCGGCGCCCGGCTGCGGTCTGCCCGGGCCGCGATGCAGATGATCTTCCAAGACGCCGTCTCGTCGCTCAATCCGCGGCGTTCCGTGGCGGAGTTGATCGGCGAGGGCCGCGCGATCCAGCACGGCGGCCGCGATCCCGACGGGGCCGAGGCGATTGCCCACGTGATCGAATCCGTGGGTCTCGGCGACCTGCTCGAGCGTCGCCCGCACGAGTTGTCGGGCGGCCAGTGCCAGCGGGTCTCGCTCGCCCGGGCGATCGCGATGGGCCCCGATCTGTTGATCCTCGACGAGCCCGTCTCGGCACTCGACGTGTCCGTGCAGGCCCAGGTGCTGACGCTGCTCGAGCGCCTGCGCGTGGAGTTCGGGCTGACGATGGTGTTCATCAGCCACGACCTGGCTGTCGTCAAGAACGTCAGCGACCGGGTGTTGGTGATGTACCTCGGCCGGGTGTGCGAGTGGGCCGCCGTCGGCGACCTGTTCGCCGGCCCGCGGCATCCGTACACCCTCGCCCTGCTGGCGTCGGTGCCCGGCAACCCGCTCGGGCTGCCGCCAGCGGATCAGCTGATCTCCGGCGACCCGCCGTCACCGGTCGACCCGCCGTCGGGGTGCCGGTTCCGGACCCGTTGCCCGCGGGCGAGCGAGCGCTGCGCCGCCGAGCAGCCGGTGCCCGTCGACGTCGGCGACCGGCACTGGGTCGCTTGCCACCACCCCTACGACGCCTAGCGCCGCCGCTACTCGGCCAGGGCGCGCAGGGCGCCGACGGTCATCGCCGTGTACACGTCGACGAGCCGGTCCCGGTCGGCCTCACTCGCGCCCGGCCGGGTACGCCACATCAGGGCGTCGATGCCGCCGAGCTGGATGGCGACGGCGAGCTCGGCGGTCTCGCGGTCGAGTCCGTAGTCCTCTGCGGCGAGGCGGGCGTAGTAGCTGATGGTGCGCTGGTTGCGGGTCCGAGCCTCGCGTCGGCCGATCGTGCCGGCCGCCGTGCGCGCCAACGGGTTGAAGATCGTGCCCCACTGGTCGGTGGCCGCTAGCACGCCGCGGACCATCGCCCTGAACTTGGGTTCGAACCCGCCGGGGGTGCTCGTCACGAGCGCGACGAGATCGTGGTCGAGTCGTGCCGCCTCGCGTCGGTGCAGCGCGACGATCAGGTCGTCGCGGTTCTCGAAGTGTTTGTACACGAGCGTGCGTGTCACCGCGGCCCGCTCGGCAACCGCGCCGATCGTGACTGCCGGCTCGCCATCGCGCACGAGCAGGTCGAGGGCGATGTCGATCAGCGCTTCGCGGCGCTCGGCCGCGCGCAACCGTTCCGTCGGACCGTTGTTCCCCCCGATCGTTCCGAGGCTAGCCAACGTGGGGTTCGGTCGGCTGCGCTCGATCACGTTGTCGGTCACCTCGCGACCTTCACCGGAGGCGAGGCCGTCGGCGATGAGGTTGCGCAGCCGCTGCACGGCCTGCTCGCGCTGGTCGCGTCGGATCAGATCGCGCAGCTCGCCCTTGCGGCGTACGGCCCGATCGGGAGGCGTTGTCTACGTTCCGGGCGACGGTTCGTCGAGAAATCGTGGTGCCGTCGACGTGACCCGCTGGGCGAGCGCTCCGTCGGGGTCGATGGCCTGGCTGTCGATGGCATCGATGAGCAGTTCGGCGCATCGGCGAGCCGCTGCGCCGGCAGATGTGGGGCTGTGCTTCCAGCGTCGAGCTTCGCGAGCGATCGCGTCTGAGCCGATTGCGTCGAGTGAAGCCGACCCGCCCACGGTCATTGCCGCTTCTTTGACGAGTCTCGGCCAGAGCACGGTGGGCACGGTGTCGTAGATGGGGGCGAGTTCGATCGTTCCGGACGGGTCGAGCAGGAACGCCACGTTCTTGCCGTGAGCGTCGGCGTTGCCGATGATCGCTGTGAATGCGGCCATCGCGGCAAGCCGGTCGAGTTGTTCGGATGGATTCGGCGAGTACCTGTCGAGGAGGTCGGCGATCTCGGAGAACTCTGGACCGCCGCCTCCGCGCCGTGTCTCGTACTTCTGTGTCGGCGGCCGGCCGAGCGCCTGGCAGGCATCTTCCTGGTGGGTACGCCCGATGACAGATCCGTCCGGTCCGATGAGCCGGTCGAAGCGTTCGACGACGATGCAGTCGTAGTCGCCGTGTCGTTCGATCCAAGCGTCGACGTTGGTGAGTCCTGCATGCCGGGCGAGCGCGAGGGCGTCGCATTCGGCAAGCACGATGCCTTGGTACCTGTCATGGTCACGCTTCAGGATGTGCGTCGATGGTTGCCCACCGAGTGGGCGTGCCCATCCGCCGTCGGCCGTGCGTACCAGCAGCATCTTGTCTTGGAGGCCGCCCAGGCTCAGCTCGGATTCGTCGACGATGGCGAGTGGGTTGTTCGGGAGGTCGGCGACGATTTCATCGATCTGGTTCGAGTCGAGAGGCTCGATCGACCAGTGCGCGTCGGCCGTCGGGTGCTGCCCCGGCGGGAGGAACTGCACGGCTCCGGCGATGTCGCGTCCGTAGCGTTCGATCAGCCCGAACGTGTCGTGCGACGGGAGGTGCGCTCGGTCGGCGATCAAGCGTCGGTTGCCGCCCTCGGGGAGCAAGCCGTCGACGAACGCTGTCGCGTCCAGGCCCCCCGATCGGATCGTGAGTGAGCACGACAGGAGGGGCCGGTTGAATTCCCGCGTGTCGATGGCGTCGGACAGGTAGGCGAGCCGAATCGTGCCGTTCTTGCTGCGTTCGAGTTCGGCGACCGGTTCGTCGTGAAGCCATGCGACGAGCGAGTCAGACATCGGGAACCTCGACGACCAGGTCGACCCCGAGACGACGCAGGAGCCGCACGGCGTGATCGAGCAGGGATGATGATCGTCCTGACTCGATCTTGGAGATGTAGGCAGCGCTCATCCCGGATCGCTCTGCCAGTTCGGCCTGGGTCAGCCCGCGAGCACGCCGGGCCTCGGCGATGGCGAGCCCCAAGTCGGAGCCTGTACGGATGGCGATGCGCTTCATGACTGGGGTTGTAGACAGTATTGTCTGGGCGAGTCATGGTACCGCTCTCTAGACAATGTTGTCTAGAACGTCGAGAACGACCGGCTAGACAGATTTGTCTAGTCGACCCGATCAGAACGCTTCGGGGCGCCCGACGAGCCACGGCGAGGGTGTGCTCGACGGCGGTCACGTGCTTCGAGATCACGGCGCGGCGCGGTTCGCTCGGCGCTGAGCTACTGCCAGGTCGAGCGCTGACGGGCAACCTGGCCCATCTCGCCTACCGCCGTCTACCGCTGTCTACCAGCGCTTTCGCGTGGAGCGGATGACGGGAATCGAACCCGCGTTCTCAGCTTGGGAAGCTGATGTTCTACCATTGAACTACATCCGCGAAGGGGCCTCAGGCTAGCCGCGGAGCGTGCCGAGCACCACGTCGACGTCGGCCATCCGTGGCTCCGGGAGGTCGTCGACCGCGAACCATTCGGCGGGCTGACCGGGCTCAGCGACCAGCGCGACGCTGCTGTCGAGATCGAACCGCACGTGGTGCAACAGGTCGTACGCACCGGGATCGCGGGGGCAGTGGTGGTTGCGGGCGATACGGAACGCCGGCCCGGGCGCAGGGGCGGCGAGACCGGTCTCCTCGGCGAGCTCACGGACCGCGGCCTCGGCGATCGTCTCGCCGGGTTCGACGTGCCCACCCGGACACGACCAGCCGAACACGCGGTGCTGCACCAGCAGCACGCGCCGGCGCGGCGCGTCGAGCACCCAGCAGATCACCGCCCGGTGGGCGCCGGTCACCGGTGCCGCGGTGAGGTGAGCAGCGTCATCGCCTCGGCGCGCGACCGGGAGTCGTCGCGGAACAACCCGCGCACCGCCGACGTGATCGTCAACGCACCTGGCTTCTGCACACCGCGGATCGACATGCACATGTGCTCGGCCTCGAGCACGACGATCGCGCCACGTGGCTGCAGCACGGACTGCATCGCCTCGGCGATCTGCGAGGTCAACCGCTCCTGCACCTGCAGCCGGCGGGCATAGCCGTCGACCAGCCGCGCCAGCTTCGACAGGCCGGTGACCTTGCCGTCGTCGCCCGGCAGGTAGCCCACGTGGGCGTGGCCGATGAACGGCAGCAGGTGGTGTTCGCACATCGACGCGAAGGGGATGTCGCGGATGAGCACGATCTCGTCGTGGTCGGCTTCGAACACGGTGGTGAGGTGGCTCGCCGGGTTCTCGTGGAGACCCGCGGTCACCTCGGCGTACATCCGGGCCACTCGGCCCGGCGTCTTCAGCAGCCCGTCGCGGTCCGGGTCCTCGCCGATCGCCGCCAACAGCTCGCGCACCGCGGCCTCGATGCGGCCGAGGTCCGGGGTTGGGCCTTCGCTCATGCAACCAGCTTGGCACCGCCGGTTGGCGAGCATCCTCATCCCGCCGACGCCGGGCGGTGTGCAACGCTTCGCGGATGACCGAGCGGGCGACCAGCGACAAGCCGTTCGACAGGGTCGATTGGCCCGTGCACACACCGCGCCTGACGATCCGACCGGCCACCCTGGCGGATGCGTCGGCACTGTTCGCGATGCGCCGGCAAGAAGAGGTGTCACGGTGGCTGACGACCTGGCCGCAAGACCCGATGGAGTGGCGCGGTATGTTGGCCGAGCGGCTCGACGTCACGCTCGTCGTCGAGCACGGTGGCGCAGTGGTCGGGGAGCTGATGCTGCGCGTCGGCGACGCGTGGGCTCAACGTGAGGTGGCCGACCAGGTCAAGGGTGTGCAGGCCGAGCCGGGGGTGGGTGTTCGATCCCGCCCACGCCGGGCGTGGGTTCGCCACCGAAGCCGTCCGGGCGGCGGTCGACGTGTGCTTCGGGCCGCTCGGTCTGCGGCGCGTCGAGGCCAACTGCTTCGCCGACAACGAGCGCTCGTGGCGGCTGATGGAACGGATCGGGATGCGCCGCGAAGTGCACGTCCTCGGGGAGTCGTTGCATCGCGACGGAACGTGGAGGGATGGCTTCGGCTATGCACTGCTCGCCACCGAATGGCCGCGCTGACCCGCCGACCCGCACGGCGCCCGCTCCCGGGCGCGCTACTAGGGTGCGTCCCCGTGATCCTCTCCGACCGCACCCTGCGCGAACAGATCGAAGCCGGGCGGATCGCCATCGACCCGTTCGATCCGGGCTTGATCCAACCGTCGTCGATCGACGTGCGGATCTCGAACCTCTTCCGGGTGTTCCGCAACTACACCGCCGGCGTGATCGACGTGAAGGTCGACACGACCGAGATGACCGAGCTGGTGGAGATGCCCGCCGACGCCGACGGCGTCGGTGACCAGCCGTTCATGCTGCACCCGGGCGAGTTCGTGCTCGGCTCGACGCTCGAGCGGGTCGCCGTCCCCGACGACCTCGTCGGCCGGGTCGAGGGCAAGTCGTCGCTCGGCCGGTTGGGGCTACTGATCCACAGCACCGCGGGCTTCGTCGATGCCGGATTCGACGGGCACATAACGCTCGAGCTGGCGAATGTGGCGAGCCTGCCGATCACGCTCTACCCCGGCATGAAGATCGGCCAGATCAGTTTCATGCGGATGACGACGCCCGCCGAGCACCCCTACGGCAAGGGCGCCAAGGGGTCGAAGTACTTCGGCCAGCGCGGCCCCACCCCGAGCCGCTACTTCGAGAATTTCGGCTGAGGCCCCGATGCGGTTCGTGGTGATCGGCGTCGGTGCGGTCGGGGGCACGGTCGCCGCCCGCTTGCGGTTGGCCGGCCGCGAGGTGCTCGGCGTCGCCCGCGGAGCGCACGGCGCGGCGATTCGTGAGCACGGGTTGCGGTTCGAGTCGCCGGCCGACGCCCACGTCGTCGAACTGCCGGTGGTCGCCGCCGTGGACGACGTCGAGTGGCGCCCGGGCGACGTCGTCCTGCTCGCAATCAAGTCGCAGGACACCGAACCGGTGCTGCACGCCTTGCGCCGGGTCGCGCCTCCAGAGACGCCGATCGTGTGCCTGCAGAACGGCGTCGACAACGAACGCCAGGCCTTGCGTCTGTTCCCGAACGTGTACGGGGTCTGCGTGATGCTGCCGGCCGAGCACCTCGAGCCGGGCCACGTGCGCGTGTACACCGACCCGTCCGGCCTGCTCGACGTCGGGTGCTTCCCGGCCGGCACCGATGCCACCGCGGCGGCGCTCGCCGACGCCTTCTCCGCGGCCGGGTTCGGCTCGATCGCGCGGGCCGACATCATGCGCTGGAAGTACCGCAAGCTGTTGCTCAACCTCGGCAATGCGCTCGAGGCGCTGCTCGGCCCGTTCGGGAACTGGCCGGCCGCCGGCGAGCTCGCCGAGCGCATCCATGCCGAGGGTGACGCCGTGTTGCGGGCGGCCGGCATCGACGTCGTGTCGGAGGCCGAAGACGCCGAGCGGCGCGGCGACACGCTGCGCATCCGCCCCGTCGGCGGCGCCCGCCGGCAGGGCGGATCGACGACCCAGAGTCTCCAGCGCGGCACCCCGGTGGAGACCGACTACTTGAACGGCGAGATCGTGCTGCTCGGGCGCCTGCACGGTGTAGCCACCCCGGCCAACGCGCTCCTGCAGGACCTGCTCGCCCAGGCCGCGGCGAGCGGCGAACCGCCGGCGCGGCACACCGAAGCCGAGCTGCTGAAAAGGCTCGAAGCCCGCGAGGGCCACGGCTAACGTCCGCGCAGCGGACGCTCGGAGCGCCCGCACTGAAAGGACGCACCGGGATGAACGTTCCTCCGCCGCCGCCGTCATCGACGCCGCCGCCACCACCACCGAACCCGAC
>JAEZFY010000279.1 GCA_023417265.1 Actinomycetes bacterium
CGGATGGCGTGCCCGCCGAGGTCGGCCGCCGAGAGCGCGGAGAAGGCCCCCGACATCTTCCCGATTGGGGTCCGGGCACCAGCAACGATCACAGAACCAGCCATGTGTCGACGCTACCGCGGCACAACGAACCCGCACTAGGCGACGGGCCCGCTGCGCGCGCTCAGCCCCGTTCGGCCTCGAGCATGCGCAGGGCGAACTCGGCGTAGGTGGCGGCGAGCTCGGCCGGGGCGACGCTGCCGGCCGGGTTGTACCACGCCGACACACCGATGCCCATGTCGAGGATCGCGTACGACGACCACCGGTCCGACGGGGTGTGGAACACCTGCTCGCGGCGCCCCTCCTGCACGAGCTCACGGAAGGCGGTCTCGTACTCGCGGCGCAAGTCGAGCACGCGGGTGCGCTCGGGCTCCTCGAGGCTGTCGATCTCGCGGTGGCCGACGAACGCCTCGTAGCGATGCTCGGCGTGGTACTGGACGTGCACGGCGGTGATTCGTTCGAGGCGGTCGCGGACGCTGCCGCCGAGCGCCAGGGCGGCCTGTTGGCGGCGCAACAGCTCGCGCATCATCCCGGTCATGATCGCCGCCAGCATCTCGTGCTTGGAGGCCACGTGCTTGTAGAGGCTCGGGCCGCGGATGCCGATCCGGTCGCCGATCTGGGCCATCGTCGTCGACCGGTAACCGATCGTGGCGAACAGCTCGAGCGCGGCGGCGAGGATTTCGGCGTGGCGGTCGGCGCCCACCTCGGGGGTGTGCGGCCCGGCGGTGGGAACATGCGAGCGACCGCCGTGGAGCGGTTCACGGCGCGTCATCGCGGGGAACGATAAGCGCCGGACGACCCGATCCATGCCGGCTAACCATGATTAGCCGGCATGGGGTAGGTTCGCCGCTGTCAACGAAACAGGCATGGCCGCAACGGCCCGCCCCGCATGACCCGCTCCCGTACGTCCGGAGGTAACGACCGTGCAGCACATCCTCGAAGCGATCCAGGCCGGCGCATCCGGCGCCGAGTTGGCGAACCTGGCGATTCCCGAGTCGTACCGCGCCGCGTACGTGCGCCGCGAGGACGCCGACATGTTCGAGGGCGTCGAATCGTCGGCCAAGGACCCCACCAAATCGCTCCACATCGGCGACGTCGCGACGCCCGAGCTGGCGCCCGACGAGGTGTACCTGGCGGTCATGGCCAGCTCGATCAACTTCAACACCGTGTGGACGTCGATCTTCGAACCGCTGCCGACGTTCGGGTTCCTCGACCGGCTCGGCCGTGAGAGCGAATGGGCGGCACGCCATGCCCTGCCCTACCACGTGATCGGCTCCGACGCCTCCGGCGTCGTGCTGCGGGTCGGCTCGGCAGTGCGCAACTGGAAGCCCGGCGACCGGGTCACGGTGCACTGCAACCACGTCGACGACCAGGACCCGTCGGCCCACGACGATTCGATGCTCGCCAGCAACCAGCGGATCTGGGGGTTCGAGACCAACTTCGGCGGGCTCGCCGACCTCACCGTCGTCAAGGCCAACCAGCTGATGCCCAAGCCGACGCACCTCACCTGGGAAGAAGCCGCCGTCAACGCGCTGTGCAACTCGACGTCGTACCGGATGCTCGTCAGCGACAACGGGGCGCGCATGAAGCAGGGCGACACGGTCCTCGTGTGGGGTGCCACCGGCGGCATCGGCGGCTACGCGATCCAATACGTGCTCAACGGTGGGGGCACGCCCGTCGGCGTCGTGTCGTCGCCCGAGCGAGCCGCACTGCTCAACGCGATGGGCTGCGAAGCGGTGATCGACCGCTCCGCCGAGGGATACCGGTTCTGGAGCGACGAGCACACCCAGGACGAGGGCGAGTGGCGCCGCTTCGGCAAGAAAATCCGCGAGCTCGTCGGCGAGGACCCCGACATCGTCTTCGAGCACCCCGGGCGCTCGACCATGGGCGCGTCGATCTTCGCCGTCAAGCGCGGCGGCACGGTGGTCACGTGCGCGGCGACGTCGGGCTACATGGTCGAGTTCGACAACCGCCACTTCTGGATGAAGCTCAAGCGGCTCCTGTCGTCGCACTTCGCCAACTACGCCGAGGCTTGGGCCGCCAACCGGCTGATCGACCAGGGCAAGATCCATCCGCTGCTGTCGGCCACCTACCCGCTCACCGAGGTCGGCGCGGCGGCTCGGGCCGGGCACCGCAACGAGGCCGAGGGCAAGCTCGGCGTGCTCTGCCTGGCCCCGGAAGCCGGCCTCGGCATCGACGACCCCGAGAAGCGCGAGCGCGTCGGCGAAGCCAACATCACCCGCTTCCAAGGCGCCTGAGGTCGGCGCGCCCGGCTCAGCGCCGGGGCCGGTAGGGCACAGCGCGAGCGAGCCGCCAGAATGGGCGCCATGTTGCTCACCGAGATCGACCACGTGGCGATTGCCGTCAACGACCTGGAAGCCGCGATCGACTACTACCAGCGGGCGTTCGGCGCCACCGTCGACCACCGCGAAACGGTCGAGTCGGACGGCGTCGAGGAGGCCCTCTTGAAGGTCGCCGAGAGCTACATCCAACTGTTGACGCCGACCCGCGAGGACTCGCCGGTCGCCAAGGCGCTCGCCAAGCGCGGCGAGGGGCTGCACCACATCGGCTACCGCGTCGCCGATTGCGCGGCCGCGCTCCAGGCGATGGTGGCAGCCGGGGCGACCCCGCTCGACGCGGCGCCGCGCCCGGGCAGCCGCGGCACGACGGTGGCGTTCATCCACCCGAAGGGCAGCTTCGGCACGCTGATCGAACTCGTCCAGGAGTGAGCAGCGACGGCCCCGCGCCCGCCTGGGGCGTGCTGTGGGACATGGACGGCACGCTCGTCGACACCGAGCCGTACTGGATCGCCACCGAGTTCGAGCTAGTCGCCCGCTACGGCGGGCACTGGAGCGAAGAAGACGCCAAGCACCTGGTCGGCTTCGACCTGCTCGACGGCGGGCGCTACATCCGCGATCACGCCGGCGTGCCGCTCGAACCGATCCAGATCGTCGAGTTCCTGCTCGACGGGGTGATCAGCCGGATCGAGGACACGATCCCGTGGCGACCCGGCGCCCGCGAGCTGCTCGCCGGCTTGAACGCGGCCGGCGTGCCGTGCGCGCTGGTGACGATGTCGTGGCGCAACTTCGCCGACGCCGTGCTCAGCGCCCTGCCGCACGGCTCGTTCACGGCCAGCATCGCCGGTGACGAAGTGCCGGAGGGCCGCGGCAAGCCGCACCCCGAGCCGTACCTGCTGGGCGCCACGGCACTCGGGCTGACCCCCGATCGGTGCGTGGCGATCGAGGACTCGCCGACCGGTGCCCGCTCGGCGCTCAGCGCCGGCTGTGCCGCCGTCGTCGGTGTGCCCAACGTCGCCAGCCTCGACGGCGTGGACGGGCTCATCCGCCGATCGTCGCTCGAGCAACTCGGCGTGGCCGACCTCGCCGAGTTCGTGGGAGCCGCTTGACGCACGACGAACGCGCCACCCCCGACGAGGGCGCCTCCGGGACGCGCGGCACCGAATCGATCTACGTCCGCCGCCGACGGCTCGTGGTGTTGGGGGCCTTGGCCGCGGTGGCGGCCGTGCTCGTCGGATGGGCGGCGCTGCGCGGACCGGGCAAGCCCGCGCCGCCACCGTTGCCGCCGGGCGCGGTGGCCATCGATGTGTGGGCGCCGTATTGGACGCTGTCCGACACGGTCGCCGAAGTGCCCGAACGATTGGCGGTCGTGCGCGAGGCGTCACCGTTCTGGTACGGGGCGCGGGGCGTCGCCGAAATCGTCGTCGACCAGCACGCCGACGACGACCGGATGGATGCGTTCATCGACGCCCTGGCGGCGACCCCGGCGGCGTTCGTGCCGTCCATCCGCGACGAGATGCCGGCCGGCGGAATGGCCCGGATCCTCGCCGATCCCGACACACGGTCCGCCCACATCGACGCCCTGGTGGCGTTCGCCGACGAGCTCGGTGCGGCCGGGCTCGACCTCGACTACGAACAGTTCGCGTTCGCCGACGGACGTTCGACGTGGGCGACGACGCGCCCGCACTGGACCGCGTTCGTCGAGCAGCTCGCCGCCGCGCTCCACGCCGACGGGCGCACGCTGACGATCAGCATCCCGCCGGTGTACGACGACGGGGAGACCGACGCCAGCGGCTACTGGGTGTACGACCACGGCACGATCGCCGAGCACGTCGACGCGATCCGGATCATGGCCTACGACTTCTCCGTCGCCGAGGCCGGGCCGATCGCCCCGCTCGAGTGGGTGCGCACCGTCGTCACCGGTGTCTCCGCCGCGGTGCCCACCGAGTACCACGACCGGCTCGTGCTCGGCGTGCCCGCCTACGGGTCGAACTGGGTGGCGAGCACCGCCGGGTCGTGCCCGGCCGACGCCGAGGGCAAGACCACCGTGTCGGTGCGTTCGGTCGGCGAGCTGGCGCAACGCCGCGGCGGTGTCCCCGCCTACGACTCGGTCTCCGGCGAGTGGGCGTTCGGCTACGAGCTGCGCGTCGACGACGGCAGCACGGCATGCGTGCAGACGCGCGCGGTCCGGTGGGTGGGGGCCGAAGGGATCGCGGCGCGCACCGAACTGGCCCGTCGGGCGGGATGGGGCGGTGTCGCCCTGTGGGCGCTCGGGTACGAGGACGCCGCCGCGTGGCGCGCGCTCGTCGCCTCGGCTCACGGCCCGATGGCCGGCGCTCCGGCAACGACTCCCGATGGTCCGTAGCCGGATCAGTCGAGCAGGTTCTCGGGTCCGAACCCGTCGGGGAGCAGCTCGGCGATCGAGTAGCTGCGCACGAAACCGTCCGGGCCGGCACAGCGGATGGTCGTGGCAGGCGTGGCGAACTCGCGGATCTTCTGCCGGCACCCGCCGCACGGCGTGCCGAGCTGGTCGCCGTCGCACACCGTGACGATCGTGTCGATCACGCGGTCGCCGCCGGCCACCATCGCCGAGATCGCCCCACCCTCGGCGCACACGCCCTGCGGGTAGGCGGCGTTCTCGACGTTGCAGCCGACGTAGACGCGCCCGGTGTCGGTGCGGATCGCCGCGCCGACGTGGAACTGCGAGTACGGCACGTGCGCGCGTTGCTGGATCTCGCGGGCCGCGGCGAGCAAGGCATCGTCGTCCGCGGTCGGCGCGGCGACGCTCGTGGCGGCGTCGATCAGCACGGCGCGCACGTCCGCTGCGCCGGCTCGCAACGGTTGCAGGGCGAGGTATTCGGGCGACTCCCAGAACGCCCGCGCAGCGTCGGCCGACGGGAACTCGACGAGATGCCAGCGTCCCTCGGTGGGCCCGCCCTCGAGGGCCTCGGCGCCCGCCGCGCGGGCGAGGTAGCGCCCGCCGTGGCGCTCGATCATCGCCGGGACGGCGGCCCGGTAGTCGGCGTAGCGGGCCGCTGCGTCGGGCGTGGGGTCGGGGTTGACGGCGACCTCGAAGACTGCGTAGGCGGGCATGCGCGCAGCGTACGCCCGCGGCCGGCCCGCTTACCGGGAGGCCAGCGCAGCGATCACCGCCGCGGCCTGTTCGTCGACGGCTCCGGGAGCGAGATGGACGTCGGGCGCGAGCGGCGGCTCGTACGGGTCGTCGATGCCGGTCATGCCACTGAGCTCGCCGGACCGGGCCTTGGCGTAGAGACCCTTCGGGTCGCGTTGCTCGCACAGCTCGAGCGGGGTGTCGACGAACACCTCGACGAACACCAAGTCCGCCGCGGTGTGTAGCTCCCGGGCAAGGTCGCGGTCGGCCCGGTACGGCGAGATCACCGGGACGAGTGCCACCAGGCCGGCGTCGGCGAGCAGCCGGGCGACGTGGGCGACCCGGCGGATGTTCTCGGCCCGGTCGTCGGGCGCGAAACCGAGGTCGCCGTTGAGGCCCTGGCGGAGGTTGTCACCGTCGAGCACGTAGGCGGCGCGACCGGCCGTCAGCAACGCCTCGGCGACCGCGTTGGCGAGCGTCGACTTACCCGATCCCGACAGCCCCGTGAACCACACCGTGGCACCGCGCAGGCCGTGCGCCGCCCAGCGCGCGGCGCGGTCGATCGTCGTCGGGTGCCACACGGTGTTCGGGCTGGCGCGCATCGCCCCAGTATCGCCGTCCGGGCCCAGCCGGGCTGATGTGCGTAAAGCCAACTTGGTGAGTAGGGTTTGCCAACATGTCGGAGGTGCTCGTCGTCGCCCTCGCCGGCTTCGCCGCGTCGTTCGTCGACGGCGCGCTCGGCATGGGCTTCGGCCCGACCTCGTCGAGCATCCTTCTCACGTCGGGCCTCTCGCCCGCCGGCGTCTCGGCCACCGTCAACCTCGCCAAGGTGGCCACCGGCGTCGTCGGCGGGGTCGCCCACTGGCGGTTCGGCAACATAGATCGCACGATCGTCGCCCGCCTGGCGCTCCCCGGCGCGCTCGGGGCGCTGATCGGCACGGTCGTGCTGACCAACGTCGACGGCGACCAGTTGCGCCCGATCCTGGCGGCGCTGCTGTTGGCGATCGGCATTCGGATCCTGGTCCGCTTCGCCGGCTCACCGTCGCCCCTCAGTTCCGACACGACTGCGTCGGTCACCGACCGGCAACTGCGCGGCACGGCCGCGGCGGGGACGGTCGGTGGCGTCACGAACGGGCTGATCGGTGCGTGGGGGCCGATCGTCACGCCGTTCCTGCTCCACCGCGGGATCGTGCCGCGGCTCGTGGTCGGCTCGGTGAACACGGCCGAGATCGCCGTCGCCGTGGTCGCCGCCGGTTCGCTGTTGACCTCCGGGCAGCACGGCTTGGAGGCATCGACCGTGCTGGCGATGCTGGCCGGCGGGGTGCTCGCCGCCCCGGTCGCCGCGCTGAGCGTGCGGCGCGTGCCGGCGCGCCTGCTCGGTGTGCTCGTGGCCGGGCTGCTGCTGTTGACCAACGTCCGCGAGTTGGCGATCTGGGCCGACGTCGGGCCGCTGCGGTGGGCCGTCTACGCGGCGCTCGTGGTGCTGATCGCGGTGTGCGCCCGGCGCACTCACCCGTTGGCGCGGATCATCCCGCCGGCCACCGTCTGATTCGAGTCCTCGTCGATCAGGATGAAGCTGCCGGTCAGCCGGTTACGTCGGTAGTCGTCGACGAACACGGGCTCGGTCGTGCGCAACACCACCCGCCCGATCTCGTTGAGCTCGAGGGTCGGCGCCTCGAGGTCACGGTGCATCGTCGAGATGTCGAGGCGGTAGCGCAGCTCGGTCACCATCGCCCGCACCGTGCGCGTGGTGTGCTTGAGGGCGTACACCTTGCGGGTCTGCAGGGCCGCCCCGGCATCCATCCAGCACACCATCGCCTCGAGGTCCTGCGTGGCGACCGGCTGGTTGTGCGGCCGGCAGATCATGTCGCCGCGGCTGATGTCGATGTCGTCGGTGAGCCGCACGGTGACCGCGGTGCCCGGCACGGCTTCGTCGAGCGGCCCGTCGGCCGTGTCGATCGCGGCGATCCGCGAGCTGAACCCGGACGGCAGGACGACCACCTCGTCGCCGGGTTTCATCACGCCGGCCGCCACGGCCCCCGCATACCCGCGATAGTCGCGGTGCTCGACCGTCTGCGGGCGGATCACGTACTGGACCGGGAAGCGCACGTCGATCTGATTGGCGTCGCTGGCGACGTACACCGTCTCGAGGTGATGCAGCAGCGTGGTGCCCTGGTACCACTTCATGTTGTCGGAGCGCTCGACGACGTTGTCGCCGTCGAGCGCGGAGATCGGCACGAACGTCACGTCGCGCAGGTCGAGGCGGGTGGCGAACTCGGTGAACTCCTCGCGGATCTCGTCGAAGCGTGCTTCCGAGAACTCGACCAGGTCCATCTTGTTGACGCAGATCACGAGGTGCGGCACGCCGAGCAGCGACACCAGCAGGCTGTGCCGGCGGGTCTGCTCGACCACGCCGTGACGGGCGTCGATGAGGATCATCGCCAGGTCGGCGGTGGACGCCCCGGTGACCATGTTGCGCGTGTACTGGATGTGCCCCGGACAGTCGGCGACGACGAACTCGCGGTGCGGGGTCGAGAAGTAGCGGTAGGCGACGTCGATCGTGATGCCCTGCTCGCGTTCTGCGCGCAGACCGTCGGTGAGTAGCGCCAGGTCGACGTAGTCGTTGCCGCGCCGCTTCGACACGGCCGCGACGTGTTCGAGCTGGTCCTCGAAGATCGACTTCGAGTCGTACAGCAACCGCCCGATCAACGTCGACTTGCCGTCGTCGACCGACCCGACCGCAGCCAGACGCAACGGCTTGGGCTTCGGTTTGCTCGTACTCATGTCGGCGACCTCCGGACATTCGGCGAGGGAAGCGCCAGCGACGCGCCGGAGCGGTGTGACGAGGAGCCTGCGACGAGGAACGAGCCACCAGAAATCGCCATCAGAAGTAGCCCTTGCGCTTGCGATCTTCCATCCCGGCCTCACTGATCTTGTCGTCGGCACGCGTGGCCCCGCGCTCGGTGACCCGGGCGACCGACGTCTCGGCGAGCACGTCGTCGACGGTGTACGCCACCGACTCGACCGCGGCGGTGCAGGTCGCGTCGCCGATCGTGCGGAACCGCACCGTGCGCGATTCGATCGTCTCGCCCTCGATCAACGGCGTCCACGGGTTGGCGGCCATCCACATGCCGTCGCGCAGGAACACGTCACGCGCGTGTGCGAAGTACAGCGGCGGCAGCTCGATCTGGCGCTCGGCGATGAAGCGCCAGATGTCGAGCTCGGTCCAGTTCGACAGCGGGAACACGCGCATGTGCTCGCCGCGCTTGTGGCGGGCGTTGTAGAGCCCCCACAGTTCGGGCCGCTGGTTCTTCGGGTCCCATTGGCCGAACTCGTCGCGGTGGCTGTACACGCGCTCCTTGGCGCGGGCGCGCTCCTCGTCGCGGCGGGCGCCGCCGCACACCGCGTCGAATTTGTGCTCGGCGATCGCGTCGAGCAGCGTCACGGTCTGCAGCGGGTTGCGGCTCGCCCGGGGTCCGGTGTCCTCGCGGACGCGGCCCTGGTCGATCGAGTCCTGCACGCTGGCGACGACCAGCTCGACGCCGTACTCGGCGACGGTGCGGTCGCGGAACTCGATCAGCTCCGGGAAGTTGTGCCCGGTGTCGACGTGCATGATCGGGAACGGCACGCGGGCCGGGGCGAACGCCCGCAGGGCGAGGTGCAGCATCACCACCGAGTCCTTGCCGCCCGAGAACAGCAGCACCGGCCGCTCGAACTCGGCGGCGACCTCGCGGATGATCGTGATCGACTCGGACTCGAGATGGGCGGTCGACGAGGCGTGCACCGGGGCGGCCATGGACGACGAGTCTACGACCCAGGCTCGAATCCCGACCATTCTGGTCGCAAATAGCGAGCTCCGGACGGCGAGCAGATCGCGGTGGTCGGCGACGGCACGCTGAACGAGCCGGGGCGGTACCTCATCTTGTGCGCGATCCCGACCGGGGCCGATCCCGCCGAGTACCTCGCGGCCGCGGCGGCCAGCAACGGCGAGCCGCCGCAGGTCGCCGGCGGCGCCCCGCACCTGGCCCACGGGATGATCGACGACCTGATCGTCGAGTGAGTCGAGCTGTGGCTGCTCCCCGCCGCGGCGACGCTTGACAGGTCGCTCCCTGCGGCGCACGCTTCGGGTGGCGACCGTACCGGGACGCGACGAGGGGGATGCAATGTCAGCAGAGTTCACACGCCGTCACC
>JAEZFY010000340.1 GCA_023417265.1 Actinomycetes bacterium
CCGCGGGCGGGGGCCCCCCCCCCCGCCCCCCCCCCCGGACTCGACTCCTGAGGAGCGATGCTGATCCGAACGTTCGCCACAAAGCTGATCCGAGTGATCTTGGTGCTGCTGATCGTCAGCGCCATGACGGTCGGCCTGCTCGACCTCGTCCCGGGCGATCCTGCGGTCAGCGTCCTGGGAGCAGAAGCGGCACCCGAGGACTACGCCCGGGTCCGCACCCAACTCGGCCTCGATCGACCCCTCGTCGAGCGGTATGTCGACTGGGTCCGCCAGCTCCTCAGCGGCGACTTGGGCCACTCCGTGGTGCACCCGAGTCGGTCCGTGCTGTCACTGGTGCAGTCGCGACTCCCGGTCACCCTCCAGATCGCGGGGATGGCGCTCATCATGGCGCTCGCACTCTCGATCCCTGCGGGCATGCTCGCCGCCTCGCGAGCCGGCTCTCGCGTCGACAAGTCGGTTGCCGTCGGGTCGTCGGCCCTGATTTCGATTCCGTCGTTCGTCAGCGGGTTGCTGCTCGTCTACTTGTTCGTGTTCAACCCGGACGTGCCTCAGACCTTGGCGATGGTGGCCTGGGGAGGGGCCGCCGTGTGGATCGTCGCGTCGATCGCGCGCGGTATCGGTCGACGCGACCTGGAAACTTCCGACGTGGTGCTGAGAGGCCTCGGGGCCATCGCCTGTGCGGGGATGTGCGTGCTTGCCTGGCGGGTGTGGCCGAGCTTTCCGCGCCAGGGCTTCGCCCGCATCAGTGATGATCTCACCGAGAACCTGCGGACGGCGTTCCTGCCGGCGCTGACGATCGCGATCACCGAGGTCGCCGTGTTCACGCGTCTCTTGCGGAGCGACATGGCGACGACGCTGCAGGAAGACTTCATCCTTTCAGCGCGGGCCAAGGGCATGCCGGCGCGCCACATCCTCATGCGTGATGCGCTGCGTCCGTCGTCGTTCTCCCTCTTGACCCTCGCCGGGGTTTCGGTCGGCCGCCTAATGGGCGGCACCGTGATCGTCGAGTCGATCTTCAACCTCCCCGGAATGGGCCGGTTGATCATCCAGGACGGTGTGATCGTGAAGGACTTCACGGTCGTGCAGGGCGCGGTGATCGTCATCGCCGCCCTGTACGTGCTGATCAACGCACTCGTAGACGCCGCCTACGCCCTGCTCGATCCGCGGGTGCGCCATGCGTGAGCCGACAGGGGCTCGCAGAGCGCTCGTGATGATCGGAACGCTGGCGCTCGCCGGTGGGGTGACGCTCGTGTGGGCCGGTGCGGTGGCGGTCGTCGACGATGCTGCGCTGCGGGCGATCGCCGTCGTCGTCGGGCTCGCCGTCGCATATCTGGGGATCGACCGGTTGCTCCGCGGCATCGTTGGGCGACGAGTCCCCACCGACCTGTGGTTGTCGGTTTTCTGGCTCGCGGTGCTGGCGCTCGCGGCTATCCTTGCCGACTGGCTGCCGTTCACGGAAGCGCGCAACTCCACCCTCACGTTCGGTGAGCCGATCAGTCGTCCGCCCGATCTGTTTTCCGAGCACCCGTTCGGCACCGACCCGTTCGGCCTAGATCTGCTCGGCGGGGTGGTGTACGGAGCGCGAGTGTCGCTGCAGATCAGCTTCGGTGCTGTCGCGATCGGGTTCGTACTGGGTGGCCTGATCGGCATCCTCGCTGGGATGCTGCGGGGTAAGTTCGACGCCGCAGTCGGCGTGGTCACGGACGCGTTGCTCGCGTTCCCTCCGCTGATCTTGCTGATCGGCCTGATGATCGCGGTCGAGCCTTCGGTGCTCAGCCTGTCGGCGACGCTCGCCTTCTTGAGTGTTCCCACGTTCATCCGGTTGGCGCGGGCCAACACGCTGGTGTTCGCCAAGCGTGAGTTCGTCAGCGCAGCAGTAGGAATCGGTGCGACGCGGCGCCGGATCATCTTCCGCGAGCTCGCTCCGAACGTCGCCCTCCCGCTGATCTCGTACGCATTTATCGTGCTCGCCGTCCTGGTGGTCGCGGAAGGTTCGCTGAGCTTCCTCGGCCTGTCGATCCAACGGCCGGAGCCGACGTGGGGCAACATGATCAGCGGAGGTTCGCGCGACATCGACCGATCGCCACACCTCGTCCTCGTCCCGGCGACGGTGATGTTCCTCACGGTCTTCGCCCTCAACCGCGTCGGCGACAGCGCTCGCAAGGCGTGGGATCCACGCGAGTCGAAGCTCGACTGACGCGCCAGGCTCGGGCGCACCGGTTGGACACGCCCCCCGCCGGCTCGGCGACAGCTCTAACACAAGTGCCTCTCGAACGTATGCAGATGGACAGTCCGTGCGCTTCCCGCGCTGTCCATTCGTCACAATCGTCCTGATGCGCCAGCTGCGCACATGACTGGAGTTCTGATGACCGAGTACAAGTACGTGACCTACGAGACCGTCGACGACGGAATGATCGCGCGAATCATGCTCAACCGGCCCGAGGTCCGCAATGCCCAGAGCCGGGCCCTGCTGGTGGAGCTCAACGATGCCTTCCTCCGGGCCGAGCGTGACGACACGGTGCGCGTCGTCATCTTCGGTGGCAACGGCAAGATGTTCTCGGCCGGCCACGACCTGGGTACCGCCGACTTCCTCGCCGAACGTGAGCCCGGGGAGCGGCAGCACGAGTCGTACCGGATCAACGGCGGTACGCGGCTCGGTGCCGAGCGACGGATGCTGCAGGAGTGGCATTACTTCTTCGACAACACGCGTCGGTGGCGCGATCTGCGCAAGATCACGATCGCCGAGATCCACGGCACGGTCTACGCCGCCGGTCTGATGCTGATGTGGGCATGCGACCTCATCGTGTGCTCCGAAGAAGTCGTGTTCGCCGACGTGGTCGGCACACGGTTGGGGATGTGCGGTGTCGAGTACTTCGCGCATCCCTGGGAGTTCGGCGCGCGCAAGACGAAGGAGTTGATGCTCACCGGTGACTCGCTCGACGTCGACGAGGCGCACCGCCTGGGCATGGTGTCGAAGGTGTTCAAGCGCGAGGAGTTGTCCGAGAAGACGCTCGAGTTCGCCCGGCGGATCGCTGCGCTCCCGACCATGGCCGCGTTGCTGATCAAGGAATCCGTCAACCAGACCCAGGACAACCAGGGATTCTTCAACGCGCTCCAGGCGTGCTTCACGTTGCACCAGTTGAACCACTCGCACTGGGCCGAGATCCACCCTGACAAGATGGCCGCGGCAAAGGAAGAGGACGGGATCCCGAACTGGAAGACGGCTCCCCCCGTGCGCCCTGCCTCGAAGACCGAGCCGTGAGCGACATCGGAACGTCGACGTCGCTCGGGGGCGAGTACTCACTCGCCGGTCGGACGATCGTCATCACGGGCGCCACCCGCGGTCTCGGCCGCGAGCTGGCGCGCCAGCTCGCGGCCGAGACCGCGGGTGGCGCCC
>JAEZFY010000351.1 GCA_023417265.1 Actinomycetes bacterium
ACGCCACCGAGCTGGCATCCGGCGCTGACCCGGCGCCGAACACGTTCTGCGACACCGACCTCGCCGACTGCGTGCTGCTCAACGTCGATCCCGACTTCGAGTCGGAGGCGCCCGTCGATCTCGTGGAGACGCCGCCCGCCGGGTACGCGCTGGTGGGCATCGAGTGCGACCACTTCATCGGCGACCTGACCACGCTCGACGGCACCGGGATCAGCGACGTCGACGGGGACGGAACCGACCTCGGGTTCGACGGCGACATCTACTGCGTCGTGACCAACCGGTGGATCGGTGGGACGCTCGACGTCGACGTGTCGGTGACCAACGACGACGGCGGTTCGGCCGGGCCGACGTCGGTGTCGGTCGAGGTCTACGACGCCAGCGATACCTTGATCCACGGCCCGACACCGTGCGCGGCGGACGGGTCGTGCCTCAACCTGCAACTGCCACCGGGCGACTACACGCTCGGTTACGTGGGGCCCGACGGGTACACCCGCGAGATCACGCAGACGGTCACCAATCCGGTGTTCTCGGCGCAGGCGATCGTGACCGACGACCCCGACGCCGAGTTCGAGATCGTGACCGCCGGTCTGGTGGAACTCGACATCGTGATCGACGACCCCGAGCCGCTGCCGACCACCACGACCACCACGACGACCACGACGACCACGACGACGACCACGATCGCGGTGCCGTTGGCGCCGACGATCCCCGCCACCGGTGCGTCGGGTACGACCAACGCCGTGATCGTCGGCCTGGCGACGACGAGCCTGCTCGCCGGTGCAGCGCTGCTGACCGGCGTCAGCCGCCGCAGCCCTCGCTGACCACGCGGGCGCGCGTTACATCCGGTGTCTGACCCCGGATGTAGCGCGTAGCCTCGCAGGCGTGATCGACGTCCGCCTGCTGCGAACCGACCCCGACGCCGTGCGCGCGGCGCTGGCCCGGCGCGGCGACGAGTCGGTGCTGGCCGACGTCGAGCGCGCCAGCCGGCTCGACGCCGAGCTGCGCGAGATCACCGCCCAGCGCGACACCCTGCGGGCCCGCGTCAACGAGCTGTCGGCCCAGGTCGGGCGGGCCCGCCGCGAGGGCGACACCGCCACCGCCGAAGCGCGACAGGCCGAGAGCCGCCAGCTCGGCGACGAGGAGTCGCAACTCGGAGCCCGCCACGAGGCGACCTCGGCCGAGCTGCGCGAGCTGCTGCTGGTCATCCCCAACCTTCCGAGCGACCTCGCTCCCGACGGCGCCAGCGACGCCGACAACCCCGTTGTGACCGGCCCGTTCCTCCCCGACGAGTTCCCGGAGCACCAGCGCGTGCCGCACTGGGAGACCGGCACGGCGCTCGGCATCCTCGACAACGAGCGGGCCACCAAGATCGCCCAGTCGATGTTCACGATGCAGCGCGGGGCGGGCGCCACCCTGGCCCGGGCGCTCTGTCAGCTCGCGCTCGATCGCAACGCTGACGCCTTCGAGGAGATCAGGGCACCCTCGCTGGTGTCGACGGCGACCCTGACCGCGACCGGACAGCTGCCGAAGTTCGCCGACGATGCGTTCGCGATCGAGCGCGACGACCTGTGGTGCATCCCGACCGCCGAGGTGCCGCTCACGTCGATCTACGCCGGCGAGGTCCTGCGCGAAGCCGAGCTTCCCAAGCGGTTCATGGCCTACAGCCCGTCGTACCGGCGCGAAGCCGGTTCGGCCGGGCGCGACACCCGCGGCATGCTGCGTAGCCACGAGTTCGACAAGGTCGAGATCCTCGCCCTCAGCACCCCCGAACAGGCGCCGGTGATGCTCGACGACATGGTCGCCCGGGTCGTCGCCACGATCGCTGCGCTCGAGTTGCCGTACCGCGTGATCGAGATCTGCACCGGCGACCTCGGCCAGAGCCATCACCGCAGCTTCGACGTCGAGGTCTACGCTCCCGGCGCCGACGCCTGGCTCGAGGTGTCGTCGGTCAGCTGGTTCAGCGACTACCAGGCCCGGCGGGCGAACATCCGCTTCCGGCGTGAGGGCGAGAAGGGCACCCAGTTCGTGCACACCCTCAACGGCTCGGCCCTGGCGGTGCCGCGGGTGTGGGCGGCAATCGTCGAGAACTTCCGCAACGCCGACGGGTCGGTCTCGATCCCCGAGGTGTTGCACCCGTACATGCGCGGGATCACACGGATCGAGGCGCGCTGAGGCATGTCACGTGACGCCGATCTGATCCGCGATCGTCGAGCCCAGTACGAATCGGCCGGGCTCGACGTCGGTGACGTGGCCGACGACCCGATCGAGCAGTGGTTGCGCTGGCACGCCGGGGCGCACGCCGCAGGAGTCGCCGAACCGAACGCGATGGTGGTGTGCACCATCGACCCGGACGGGCAGCCCTCCGCGCGAACACTGCTCGTCCGCGGGGTCGACGACGCCGGGTTCACGTTCTTCACCAACTACGACGCGCCGAAAAGTCTCGACCTCGAGTCGAACTCGAAGGTTGCCGCCGTGTTCGCCTGGCTCGATCTGCATCGCCAGGTGCGTATCGTCGGCAACGCGGCCCGGATCCCCAGCGAGGAATCCGACGCGTACTTCGCCGGCCGCCCACGCGGCAGCCAGATCGGGGCGTGGGCGAGCCCGCAGAGCAAGGTGATCGCCGACCGGGCCGCACTCGACGCGCGCGTCGCCCACTACGCCGCGAAGTTCGCTGGCCAGGAGACGATTCCTCGCCCGCCGAACTGGGGCGGCTGGCGGATCGTCCCGAGCGAATTCGAGTTCTGGCAAGGTCGCCCGGACCGCCTGCACGATCGTCTGCGCTACCGCCGTCCCGACGCCGCGGCTGCTTGGACGGTCGAACGTCTGGCCCCCTGACGCTTCACGCCACGCCGTCCGTGCGTTTGCTGGTTGTCAATCGTGACCGCGGATCGCGGCCGAATGTGTGCGCGTCGTCAACAATTTCGCCGCGCAGGGCGGGATCTTTGCAATTTTCCTTGACAAAGAGTGAAACCGCCGCAATACTCCACGCCCGGGCTCGCCCCGAGGAGAAGATCGACGGTGTCG
>JAEZFY010000005.1 GCA_023417265.1 Actinomycetes bacterium
GCGCCGAGCCGGTGCCTGGCACGGGCAGCACGCTGGTGGGTTAGTCGTGCCAGGCACCGGCGCCCGCGAGTGACGAACGGCTCGCGACGGGCGGTGCCCGGCACTCGCGGTCGACCTCGACGAGCAATCCGCGCAGGTCTCCAGGCACTCGCCGGTCGGGGATCAGAGCCAGGAGGCGCCGGTGAGTTCGTGCCAGCCGGTGGGGTTGCGGAGGGCGGAATCGACCTCGTCCCGACGCAGGTGGCGCGGGCCGGAGCTGCCCCAGCTCGCGCCGTCGTGGAGGCCGACGGTGATCGTGGCTCTGCCGCGGGTGAGCCGGCGAAACGCGCCCGTGACGACCCCCGTCAGTGCGCGGTCGATGCGGTCGAGTTCGTCCTGGGAACCGCTGTCGCAGGCGTCGCAGCCGCAGTCGGGAAAGTGGTCGAGCACGGCGATTGGGTCGCCGACGCCGAGCACGAGCCCGGCGTCAGCGACGGTGCCGATCCGGCTGCGGGCGACCGTGAGCGTGAGTGCGTGCGGCGCGGTGGGCACGAGTCGGATCGCTGACGTCAAGCTCGGTGAGGGCGGGGTGTCCCACACGAGCTCGTCGACATCGATCGGTTCCACCCCGGCGATGCGGGCGTCGACCAGCGCGGTCACCCACGCGTCAGCACGAGCACCGAGCAGCCGCCACTTGCCGGGGCTTGTCACGCGCGAGTACTCCTCATCGCGTGGGCTCCGATCGGGGTGCGGGTCGGGCCACTCGACGAGCATCGGCGGACGGCCCGCAAACGCAGCGTGCATAGCCGCGGTCACCTCCTCGAGCACCGTCATGCGAGCGAGCATGGCAGCCACGCCGCAGACGCGGGCGTGCGGTTTGCAGGGTCGAGCTACGTCGTCCGGGCGCGGCGGATGGTGGCAGCGGGGTCGGCGATCAGCTCGGTGAAGGCGAGTTCGGCGGCGCCGATCAGGCGCGCGTCGAGGCCGAGCGCGGAGGGGCAGATGCGGCACGTCGACCACGGGGCCGAGAGGGCGACGGTTGCCGCGGTGTCGTTGATCGCTTGCTCGAGGAACGGGAACAGGGGGTGGTAGAAGCCGCCGAACACGATCAGGTCGGGGTTGAAGATGTTGACCAGGTTGCCGATGCCGATGCCGAGCCAGCGGCCGACCTCGCGGAATGCGGCGAACACGTCGGCGTCGCCGAGGTGCGCCCGGCGCAGCAGCTCGTCGATCATCTCCTGACGGCGGCCCTGCCACTCGATGCCGGTCAGGCGGGCGAACGCCTCCTCACCGACCTCGGTCTCCCAACACCCGGTCGACCCGCACCGGCACGGCCGCCCGTTCGGGTTGAGCACGGTGTGCCCGGCCTCGCCGGCGAACCCCGCGCTGCCGGTCATCGGCTTGCCGTCCACCACCACGCCGAGCCCGAGCCCGACCTCGCCGGCCACGTAGATGACGTTGCGAGCGTCGCGGGCGGCGCCGCGGCGTGACTCGGCGAGCACGCTGACGTCGGCCTCGTTCGACACGTACACCGGGCCGAAACCGAGCTCGTCGCCGATCATCGAGCCGAGCGGGGCGTCGCGCCAACCGCGGTTGGGTGACACGCTGAGGAAGCCGTCGGCCCGGCGCACGAGGCCGGCCGCTGCCACGCCGACACCGATCAGCGTGCTCCTCGCCGGCAGCGACTTGAGCAGCGGCGCGGCGAGGTCGCCGAGCATCGCCACGATCGTCTCCGGCGACGCCTCGGGGTGCGGGTTGGTGACCCGCACCGTGTCGAAGATGTGGCCACCCAGCCCGACCGTCGACACGACCGTGTAGTCGACCTCGAGCTCGACCGCGACCGCGACCGCGCCGGTCGGGCGGGCCCGAGCCACCGACGACGGGCGCCCCGGGCTGGCCTTGGTGGTGACGCTGTCCTCGACGATCAGGCCGAGCTCGATCAGCTCGGCCAGCAGCCCGCGCACCGTCGAGCGGTTGAGCCCCGTGCGCTCGGTCAGCGCCGCCCGCGACACCGAACCCTCGATGTGGACGTCCTCGAGCACCGTGCTCAGGTTGTGACGCCGAAGCTCGTCGGCGGCGATGCCGCGGGAGTGCGCGAGATAGTCGGTCATGGCGTCAGCGCCACATCATGATCCCTCGGCGAGCAGCCCGGCGCACTCACAACGCCGAGGCGACGAGTGCCTCGATCACCTCGAGGTTGGCGACCGCGTTGGCCGGGTCGATCGGCACCGGCTCGCCGCACCGCACCGCCGTCGCGAAGGCGTCGGCCTGCACCGTGTACGGATCGGCCGGGGCGATCTCGATCACCTCGGTGTGTGGGCTCACGGGCGGCTCGCCCCCGGCGACCACGAGCACGCGGGTCGGCAGCTGCGGGGGAATGTTGAACGGGATCTCGATCACGATTCGCCCGGCGCTGCCGAGCAGCTCCACTCGCTGTGCCGGCTCGGCCTGGGTCGAGCAGACGAACGTGGCGTGGCGCCCGTCGAAGTCGAGCACCGCCGACGTGAGGGCATCGGTGCCGAAGCGCGCGTCGCGACGCACCGCGCCGTGCACGGCGGTCGGCTCGCCAGCGAACAACATGCGCGCCAGGTCGATCGCGTAGCAGCCGATGTCGAGCAGCGCCCCACCACCCTTGGTGGCGTCGTTGCGGATGTTCGTCGGGTCTTCGTTGCGGTAGGCGAACACCGTCTGGATCGCCCGCAGCTCACCGATCCGGCCGCCGTTCACGAGCCCGACGACCGCACGCCACATGGGGTGCAGGCGATACATGAACGCCTCCATCAACGCCACGCCGGACCGCGCGCAGTGCTCGATCATCCGCCGCGCCTCGGCGCTCGTGAGCGCCAGCGGCTTCTCGCAGAGCACGTGCTTACCGGCGCTTGCGGCGGCGAGCGTCCACTCGAGGTGGAGATGGTTCGGCAAGGGGATGTACACGGCGTCGACGTCGGGTGCGGCGAGCAGCTCCGTGTACGAACCGAAGGCGCGCGGGACCGACAGCTGCTCGGCGGCCTCGGTGGCCCGCTCGCGCGAGCGCGAGGCGATCGCCACGACCGGGCTGAGCGAACTCGCCCGCATCGCCGGGATCACCTTGCGAACGGCGATGTCGGCGACGCCGAGCACCCCCCAGCGCAGCGGCTCGACGGTGGCGGGCGGCGACACGGCGACTGAATCTAGAAGCACTTGGTGTGGAGTGCAACAAAATCTTGTCGACGTCACGAGCCCTCCATGAGTTCCAAGTTGACATCCGGCTACTTATGTTGCATCATCCAACAATCGTTTGTTGTTCAATCCGACAAACGGAATCGGGGGCTAGGGGGATCAGGTCTCGTGCCTCACCACACGCGCACACGCCCAGGCTCGGGCAACCACGAGGAGGACAACATGACCAGCACACGGCGACTGGGTGCCCTGGCACTCGCGCTCGCACTCACGGCCGCCGCCTGCGGTGGCGACGACGACGCGGCAGACGCCGCCGCGCCCGCCACGCCGGCTCAGCCGGCCAGTAGCGAGACCGCGGCACCGGCCGCGCCCGCAGCCGAAGACGTCACGGTCGGGGTGGCCGTGTTCCAGTTCTCGAACACCTACCTGACGCTCGTGCGCAACGCGATCACCGACGAGGCCGGCGTGCTCGGCGTCAACGTCGACGTGGTCGACGGGCAGAACGCCCAGCCGACCCAGAACGAGC
>JAEZFY010000006.1 GCA_023417265.1 Actinomycetes bacterium
TGCGCGCGGCGATGTTGTCGGGCATGTACTTCGACTTCTGCTCGGGCGTGCCGAAGTCGTTGAGCACGGGCAGGCACATGCCGTGGCTGATCACCAGCTCGGCGTTCATGATCGGGTACTTCTGGGCGACCTCGCGCCAGATCTTCTCGTGCTCGAGCGTCAGCCCGGCGCCGCCGAACTCGGCGGGGTAGGCGAGCCCGGCCAGGCCGGCGTCGGCGAGCGCCTGCTGGAACTGCTTGGTGGCGGCGAGGTCGCGGGCGGCCCCTGGCCGGGCGTGCTCCTTCAGGAACTCGTGGCAGCGGGTGCGAAAGGCGTCGACTTCGTCAGCGGTGAGCGGCATGCGCCTATCGTGCCACCTGACTTGGCAGATGTACGAACCCAAACTGTATGGTGACGTACAGATGCCGCCGTTGACCCCCGCGACCGAGAGCCCCGATCACGAGCTCGACGCCCCGCCGTGGCGGCGCGTCGAGTCGACGCTGATGTCGACGGCCAACGCGATCCGGGCCTGCTACGACGAGCGTCTCGCCCCGCTCGGGCTCACGCTCAGCACAGCCATGCTGCTCGCCTACGTGCACGAGTTCGGGCCCGTCAACCAGACCCGCGCGGCCGAGCACCTCGGCCAGGGTCGGGCCGCCACCGGCGCCCAGGTCGATCGCCTCCAGGCGCTCGGGCTGATCGAACGGCGCACCCACGCCGAAGACCGGCGCGTGTGGCTGCTCGCCCTCACCGCCGCCGGGGCGGCGATGGCCGATCGGATCGCCGAGTGCGACACCGTGCTGCGCGGCGAACTGCGCGAGGGCATCTCGCGCGAGGAACGCCAGCAGCTCGCTCACCTGCTCGTCCGACTTCAACACAACCTGCTCGCCGCGCAACGCTGCGAACACGCCAGTACCGGAACCACCACCAGCACCGGAACCAACCCCACCACCGGATAGAGGAACCACCATGCCCACCGCAGTCATCGTCGACGCCGTCCGGACACCGGGCGGCAAGCGCAACGGAAAGCTCAAGGATTGGCATCCCGTCGATCTCGCCGCGCACGTGCTCAAGGCGCTCCAGGAGCGCAACAACCTCGACCCGGCAATCGTCGACGACGTGATCATGGGCTGCGTCATGCAGGTCGGTGAGCAGTCACTCAACATCGGGCGCAACGCCGTGCTCGCGGCTGGCTGGCCCGAATCGGTGCCGGCCACCACGGTCGATCGCCAGTGCGGTTCGTCGCAGCAGGCGATGCACTTCGCCGCCCAGGGCGTCATCTCCGGCGCCTACGACGTCGTCGTCGCCGCCGGCGTCGAGGTCATGACGCGCACGCCGATGGGCGCCTCGGTCGTCCAGGGCATGGGCTTCCCGTTCCCGAAGTCGCAGCTCGACCGCTACGCCGAGACGGGCCTGCCGCCGCAGGGCATCGGGGCCGACATGATCGCCGACGAGTACGGCCTCACCCGTGAAGACCTCGACGCGTTCGGCGCCGAGAGCCAGCGCCGCGCCGCGGTCGCCCAGGAGGAGGGCCGCTTCGAGCGCGAGATCGTGCCGGTGCCGGTCGAGATCGACGGCACGACCGAACTGCACACGAACGACGAAGGCATCCGCCCCGGCACCACCGCCGAGTCGCTCGCCAACCTCAAGCCGGCGTTCAAGGAAGACGGCAAGATCACCGCCGGCAACTCGTCGCAGATCTGCGACGGCGCGTCTGCCGTGCTGATCATGAGCGAGGAGAAGGCGCTCGAGCTCGGCCTCACGCCGCGCGCCCGGTTCCACAGCTTCGCGGTGGCCGGCACCGACCCGGTGACGATGCTCAAGGGCCCGATCCCGGCCACCAAGAAGATCCTCGAGAAGTCGGGTCTGTCGATCGACGACATCGATCTGTTCGAGGTCAACGAGGCGTTCGCCTCGGTGCCGCTGGCGTGGGCCCAAGAGGTCGGCAACGGCGAGCCCGAGAAGGTGCTTGCCCGCACCAACGTCAACGGCGGGGCGATCGCGCTCGGCCACCCGCTCGGCGGCTCGGGCACGAAGCTGATGGCCACCCTGCTCAACGAACTCGAGCGCACGGGCGGTCGCTACGGTCTGCAAACCATGTGCGAAGGCGGCGGACTCGCCAACGCGACGATCATCGAGAGGATTGGCTGATGCCACGTTTGAACCTGGAAGGCGCTTCGGCGATCGTCACCGGCGGTGCGTCGGGCATCGGTGAGGCGGTCGCCCGCCAGCTCGCCGACCTCGGCGCGCACGTCGTGATCGCCGACCTCAACGAGGAGAAGGGCGAGGCCCTGGCGTCCGAGATCAAGGGCATCTTCGTGAAGTGCAACGTCGCCTCGGAAGAGGACGGCGCAGCGGCGGTGCTCGCCGCCAGCGAACTCGGCCCGCTGCGCGTGCTCGTCAACTCGGCGGGCATCGGCTGGGCGGCCCGCACGGTCGACCGCAACAACAACCCGGCCCCGCTCGACGCCTTCGAGCGGGTGGTCAAGATCAACTTGATCGGCTCGTTCAACATGCTCCGTCTGGCGGCTGCCGAGATCGCCAAGACCGACCCGGTCACCGACGACGGTCAGCGCGGGGTGGTCATCAACCTCACGTCGGTCGCCGCGTTCGACGGCCAGATCGGCCAGGCCGCCTACTCGGCGAGCAAGGGCGGCGTCGTGGGGATGACCCTGCCGATCGCCCGCGATCTCGCCGCCGTCGGCATCCGCGTCAACACCGTGGCCCCCGGCCTGATCGACACGCCGATCTACGGCACCGGCCCCGAGTCCGACGCGTTCAAGGCCAACCTCGGCGCCAACGTGCTGTTCCCGAAGCGCCTCGGCGCCTCCGAGGAGCTCGCGTTCATGGTGCTCGACCTGATCACCAACC
>JAEZFY010000018.1 GCA_023417265.1 Actinomycetes bacterium
GTGCGCGGCGGCGGGCCAGGTGGCCGACGGGGTGCGGCTGCACCCGGTGTGCAACGCGCGCTACATCGACGAGGTCGTCGTGCCGGCGGTGGCCGCAGGGGCCGCTCGGTCGCGCCGCGACCCGGCGGCGATCGAGGTGTGCATGAAGCCGCTGGTCGGAACCGCGCCAGATGCGGCGACGCTGGTGAAGGTGGCCGACACGGTGCGGGCGCGGGTGGCGTTCTACCTGTCGACTCCGTCGTACCGGGGTGCGTTCGAGTTGCACGGGTGGGGCGACATCGCCCGCCGCGCGTCGGAGCTGTCGCGGGCGCAGCGGTGGGACGAACTGCCCGGGCTGGTCGACGACGAGATCTTGCACACGGTCGCCACGATCGGTACCAACGACGAGATCGCCGCAAAGTTGCGCGCCCGGTACGTCGGGCGGGTCGATCGGATCGAGTTCTCGATTCCGGTCAACTCGCCCGACGACGCCGACACGCTGCGAGCGATCCTCGCCGAGCTGCGCGCGCCGTGACTCAGCTGCCCCGCGGAGCGGCGGTGAGGGCGTCGACGGCGGCGACGTCGGCGTCGGTCAGGCGCCACGTGACGGCGGCGTTGGCGTCGACCTGGGCGACCTTGGTGGCCCCGGCGATCACCGACGCCACCCCGGGCTTGGCGAGCAGCCACGCGAACGCCAGCTCGAGCAGCGTGTGCCCGCGCTCGGCGGCCCACGCAGTGAGCGCCTCGACGACGTCGAAGTCGGCGTTGCCGAGGGCCCGCTCGCCGCGCTCGCCTTGGGCGGCCAGCCGCGTGCCCTCCGGGGCGTCGGCACCGCGTGCGTACTTGCCGGTCAGCAGCCCGCTCGCCAGCGGGAAGTACGGCACGTAGGCGACCCCGAGCCGTTGCGCAGCCGGCAGCACCTCGGCCTCGTCGTCGCGGTGCAACAGGTTGTAGTGGTTCTGCACGCTGACGAAGCCGGCGGCCCCGTCGGCCACCGCCGCGGCGGCCGCATCGAGTTGCGCGGCGGTGAAGTTCGAGCAGCCGATCTCGCGAACCTTGCCGGCGCGGACGAGCTCGTCGAGCGCGGCCAGTGTGTCGGCGATCGGCGTGTCGGGGTCGGGCCGGTGGATCTGGTAGAGGTCGATCCGGTCGGTGCGCAACAGCCGCAGGCTGCGTTCAACCGCGCTGCGGATGTAGTCGGGGCGGGCGCCGCCGGTGCCGCCGTCGACGGGCGAAGCGAACTTGGTGGCCAGCACCACGTCGTCGCGGCGCGAGCCGAGCAGCTTGCCGATCCGCTCCTCGCTGGTGGCGTAGGAGTCGGCGGTGTCGATGAAATTGATCCCGGCCGCGAGCGCGGCGTCGAGCACCGGCCCGACCTCGTGCTCGTCCATGTAGAAGCCGAAGTTGTTCGTGCCGAGCCCGATCACGGAGACGTCGAGCGAGCCGATCTGACGCGTTTCCATCAGACGTCGAGCCGGGCGGGGAAGCTCGGGCCTTCGGTGCGGGTGCGCTTGAGTTCCCAGAACCCGTCCATCGTGGTGAGCGCCTGCATCGCGTCCCATACCGCGAGCGATTGCGTCGGGCCGGGGACGCGGGTGATCACCGGCCCGAAGATGCCGCGCTTGACGCCGTCGTCGGCGGTGAAGGCGATGATCGGGGTGCCGACGTCGTCGCCGACGAGGGCCAGCCCGGCGTCCATGCCGGCGCGGATCGCGGCGTCCCAGGTGTCGTCGTCGTAGGCCGCCGCGTGGGCGGTGTCGAGCCCGAGGTGTTCCAGGGCGGCGGTGACCTTGGCGGTGTCGAACTCGCGGTCGCCGTCGTGGTGCACGCGCGTGCCGCAGTACAGGTACCAGCGCTGCAGGTCGGCGTTGCTGGCACCGGCTGCGCGCAGCGACTCCATCACCCGCAAGAGGCGGTGGGTCGAGGCCACCGCGGCGTAGTAGGGCGAGTCTTTGGACGGGTTGTTCTTGAACAGCAAGCTGATCGGCTGCCACGTGATGTCGAGGTCGCGCTGTGGTGCGACCTCGTCGACGATCCAGCGGGCGGTGACCCAGCACCACGGGCATGCGGGATCGACCCAGAATTCAACGGGAGTTGCCATGCGGGATGACAACCCGCCGGGTCGCCCGCTTGTTCCCTGCTTGATCGTGCCGGCTGATCGTGACGGCTGCTCGTGTCCGGTGCGCTACTCGGCGCACTCGATCTCGACGATCCGGTCGTACGGCAGGCGGGCCCGCCGGTAGGCGACGATCACGTCGGCTTCGCGGGCGGCGTCGAAGAGGTGCATGCACATCTCGTCGGCCGGCACGACCAACGAGCGCACGTGCACGACGCCGACCTCGGCCATGTGCTCCCGGGCGCTGCGGATGCGGGCCACCTCCGCGGCCCGGTCGGCCGGGGACGACCCGGGGAGGTAGCGCTCGGCGGCGAAGCTCGGCATGCACCCATCGTGGCGGGCACGGCGACGACACGCATCCGTGGTTCCCCCATCGTTTCGCCCGGTCCGCCCGCGCGCCGACCGCTCAGGTGGCGTTGATGTGGCGGGCGAGCTCGGTGCGCGAGCGCAGTCCGAGCTTGCGGTAGGTGCGGGTGAGGTTCGATTCGACCGTGCTGACGGTGACGAACAGCGTCGCCGCGATCTCGGCGTTGGTGCGTCCGGCGGCCACCAGCTCGGCGATCTGGCGCTCGGTGGGCGTCAGCTCGCGGCTCTCGCCGCTGCGCCGCCGCCCGGGGATCCGTTCGAGTTCGGCGGCGCAACGCTGCATCCACAGCTGGGCGCCCATCGCCGCGAACATGTCGCGCGCTTGCTCGAGGTGCGCCCGGGCTTCGGAACGGCTCCCGGCTCGGCGGGCCGCGCCGCCGGCTGCCAGCAGCGTCCGGGCCAGCTCGTAGCGCAGGTCGTACTCGCGCTGAACCTCGGCGGCCCGGGCGAAACACTGCCGGGCGGTGTCGTGCTCGCCACGGGCGGCCGCCACCACACCGGCTGCGGCGTCGGCGTCGGCGCGGGCGGTGGCCACCTGATTGCGGTCGGCGTCGGCCTGCAGGTGGGCCAGCTCGGCCTCGGCGTCGTCGAGGCGCTGGGCCGCGACCAACGCCTCGACGAGGTCGCGTCGGATGTGCAGCCCGCGCACGGCGTGCGTGCCGAGGCTGGTTGCCATCGTCTGCGCCGCGAGCAGCAGGTCGGCCGCGTCGGGGCGCCCGAGCGTGTGGGCGATGCTGCCGGCGGCGCACGCGATCCACAGTTCCTCGGTGGGTTCGTCGGTTGCGGCCGGCCCGGCGATCGCTTCGGCGAGCAGCCGCTCGGCCACCTCGGCGTGTCCCTGCGCGGCGCGCAGCAGGGCCAGATCGGCGAGCGCTTGGCGCTGGTCGAAGAATTCGCCACTGAACTCCTGCATGCGCAGCATTAGGGCCTCGGCCCGGGCGAACTCGCCGCGCACGTAGAGATGCTGGCTGAGATACATCAGATCGCTGAGGTACACGCTGCGGTTGCCGATCCGGTCGAGCCGCGCCAACGACCGTTCGAGCACCTCGGTCGCCCGCGGGTGGTCGGTCCACACATGGACTTCGGCGAGGTTGCCCAGCAACTGGTCGCGCTGGTCGTCGGTGAGGTCGGCCGCATCGGCCCGGGCCACGAGCGCGTCGAGGTCGTACGGATCGCCGGCGGCGACGCGGGCGAGGGCGACGATCGACGCGCCCAGCAAGCGATCCCACTCCGCCGCGCCGGGCTCGGATCCGAACACTTCGTCGGCGATCCGCGCCGCGCGGCTGATGTCGTGGCGCTGGGTCGTGCGCACCAGCAAGGTGTGCAAGCGCTGGCGGCGGGAGGGGTCGGTGACCTCGCCCACCAGCCGTTGCGCGGCTGCGGCGCCCGGCCCGCTGCCCGCGTCGGTGGGGACCGCACGCGCCTGAACGACCGCAGCCCGCGCGGCGAGCTCGCCGAGGAGGGCGTCGTCGGGAACCTGGGCGGCCAACGCACGGGCGTCGGCGCGCAGCGC
>JAEZFY010000040.1 GCA_023417265.1 Actinomycetes bacterium
CGGCAGCGCGGGGGGGCGGGGGTCGACCACCAGGGCGAGCTGCACCGCGGCCGGGCGCCCGTAGTCGCCGATCGCGTCGAGCGCGGCCTTGACGGTGCGGCCGGTGTAGAGCACGTCGTCGGCGAGCACCACGACCGATCCGTCGACGGCGAAGCTGATGTCGCTGACGCTGCCCGGCGAAACCGGGCGCAGGCCGATGTCGTCGCGGTAGAGCGAGGCGTCGATCGAGCCGTACGGGACGGGGCCGGCGATTCGGGCGACTTCGCCGGCGAGCGCCTCGGCCAGCCACACGCCGCCGCGTTGGAGGCCGACGATCGCGACGCCGTCGATGCCGTGGTTGCGCTCGACGATCTCGTGCGCCATCCGGGTGATCGCCCGGCGCACGTCGTCAGGCCCGAGGACCTGTTTTGCTGACACTGCTGCTCCTGCCGTGCGGGCCTCACCGGACCCGCTTCACGGTCAGTCATGCAACCTAGCGGCTGGTTGCCCGGCGGCCGCGAATCCGCAACTCTGCGAGCCGGAGACGGTCGGCCTACTGTCGCCCCGATGGCGATCGACTTCTCCCTCTCCCCCGAGCTCGAGCAGATCCGCATGCGCGTCCGCGAGTTCGTGGAGGGCGTGATCAAGCCCGCCGAACAGCGGATCGAGGCCGACGGCCTGCGCACCACCGACAAGCGGGCGTACTACGGCGCCTTGCTCGACCTGCGCCGGCAGGCCCGCGAGGCGGGGTTGTGGTTGCCGCACATGCCCCCGGAATGGGGCGGGATGGGGCTCGGCCACGTCGAGTTGGCGATGGTGCAGGCCGAGGCGGCCAAGACGTCGCTCGGCCCGTGGGTGTTCAACTGCATGGCCCCCGACGAGGGCAACATGCACACGCTCCTGCACTGGGGCACCGAGGAGCAGAAAGAGAAGTACCTGCGTCCACTGTGCGCGGGCACGGCGATGTCGTGCTTCGCGATGACCGAACCCGAGGTGGCCGGGTCCGACCCGACGCTGATCCGTTCGAGCGGCTACCAGGACGGCGAAGAGTGGGTCCTCAACGGCCACAAGTGGTTCATCTCCAACGCCCACCGGGCGGCGTTCGCGATCGTCGTCGTGCGCACCGAGGACAACCCGGAGATCCCGCAGGCCGGGAACACCGCCTTCATCGTCGACATCCCGTCCGACGGGTGGACCGAGGTGCGCCAGATCGAGACGATGCACGGCGGCACCGGGCACTCCGAGATCCGGATCGACGATCTGCGCCTGCCCGAGACGCAGATGCTCGGTGGCCGCGGCCAGGGCCACCTGCTCGGCCAGTACCGGCTCGGCCCGGCGCGCCTGGCGCACTGCATGCGGTGGATCGCCCAAGCCGAGACGGCCCTCGACATGATGGTCGACCGGGCCACCAAGCGCTACGCCCACGGGTCGCTATTAGCCGAGAAGCAGGGCATCCAGTGGCTGATCGCCGACTCGGCCATGGAGCTCTACCAGGCCAAGCTGATGGTGCTCCACGCGGCCTACAAGGTCGATGCCAAGCAGCATGACGACACGGTCGACTTCTCCGCCGAGGTGTCGATGGCCAAGCACTTCGTCGCCAACATGCTCAACCGGGTGATCGACCGGGCGATCCAGGTGCACGGCGCGCTCGGTTACTCCACCGACACGCCGCTCGCCCACATGTACCAGCACGCCCGGTGGGCGCGCTTCGCCGACGGCGCCGACGAGGTCCACCAGATGCGCATCGCCCAGCGCACGATCGGCGCCTACACGAGCGACGCCAGCACCCGCCGGGCCACCGGCAACCTGCCGATCTGACGCGCGCCGTCAGGCCGCCACGGTGCGCACCGGGGTGCCGACGGCGACCGTCCGGCTCACCGTGCACAGCCGCGACTCGATCTGCTCGATCGTGCGCGGCACGACCGCCCGGGCGGCGTCGCCGTCAGGCCCGTCGGGGAACCTTGCGTCGTAGCTGACGACCAGGTCGACGAGCCGGTTCCCGAGCTCGTCGCGGATCTTGTGGCCCTCGGCGCTGGCGGTCAGCGAGGTCGGCTCGGCGCGCTTGGAGGTGATCAGGTCGAGGTCGATCGCCCCGCACGCGGCGAGCGCCCCGAGCAGCAGCTCCACGGGCGTGAACCGGGTGCCTTCGGCGGTGCCGACCACGAGTTCGCCGCCGCGGCGGTTACGGATCACGTACTCCCCCGGTGCCGTGCGTTCCAGCGAAACCGTTCGGAGCGTGTCGTCACTCATCCCCGCACGTTACAAACGGGGTCAGACCCCGTTTGTAACGTGGCGCGATGCACGACGTCGTGATCCGTGGGGGCACCGTGGTCGACGGGTCGGGCGCCCCGCCGCGCACCGCTGACGTGGCGATCGACGCCGGCGTGATCGTGCCGCCCGAGGCACGCGGCCGCCGCGAGATCGACGCCGAGGGGCTGCTCGTCACGCCCGGCTTCGTCGACGTGCACACCCACTACGACGCCCAGGCGACATGGGACCCGTTCCTCACGCCGTCGTCCTGGCACGGGGTCACGACCGCCGTGATGGGCAACTGCGGGGTCGGCTTCGCCCCCGCCGCACCCGACAAGCACGAGTGGCTGATCGAGCTGATGGAGGGCGTGGAGGACATCCCCGGGTCGGCACTCACCGAGGGCATCGAGTGGGCGTGGGAGTCGTTCCCCGAGTACCTCGACGCGCTCGCCCGCCGCGAGTACGTGCTCGACGTCGGCACCCAGGTACCGCACGGGGCAGTGCGCGGCTACGTGATGGGTGAACGCGGGGCGGCTAACGAAGATGCCACCGCAGCCGACATCGCGGCGATGGCCGAGCTCGTCGGCGAGGGCCTCCGCGCCGGTGCGCTCGGGTTCTCCACGAGCCGCACGTCGCTGCACCGTTCCAAGTCGGGCGAGCTCGTGCCGGGCACGTTCGCCGCCGCCGACGAGCTGCTCGGTATCGCCGAAGCGATGGCCACCGTCGGCCACGGCGTGTTCCAGTTCGCTCCCGAGCACACCGATCTGCTCGACGAGTGGCCGTGGATGCGCGACATCGCCCTCACGACCGGACGCACCGTCAGTGTCAACTTCAGCCAGACCGACAAGGCGCCCGACTACTGGCGCGACGTACTCGCCCACCTCGACCAGGCCCGCGCCGACGGGCTGCCGATCGTCGCCCAGGTGCACGGCCGCACGGTCGGCTTGCTGATGTGCTTCGAGGGCAGCTACCACCCGCTGATGTTCCACCCGCTCTGGCACACGATCGCCGGGCTCCCCGTCGGCGAGCAGGTGGCCGCGCTGCGCGGCGGCCCTGTCCGCGAGGCCTTCCTCGCCGCCGAAGCAGCCCTGCCGGGCATCGACAAGATGTGGCCGGTCGCCAGCGGCAACGACGGTGGCGACATCGACTACGAGCCGTTGCCGGCCGACTCGATCGGCGCGGTCGCCGCGCGCACCGGCGCCAACCCGGTCGAGCTCGTGCTCGACCAACTGCTCGAGCACGACGGCCACGGCATGTTGTACTCGCCGTTCTTCAACTACAGCTACGGCGACCTGTCGTTCAACTACGAAGCGCAGCGGCACCCCTCGACGCGGTTCGGCCTGGCGGATGCCGGAGCCCACTGCCGGGTGATCTGCGACGGCGGCACGCCGACGTTCATGCTCACCCACTGGACCCGCGATCGGACGCGCGGCCCGAAGCTGCCGCTCGAGCACGTGATCCACCGCCAGACCCGCCAGACCGCCGAGCTGTACGGCCTCGGCGACCGCGGCCTGCTCGCCCCCGGCTACCGGGCCGACGTCAACGTGATCGACTACGACGCGCTCGCGTTCGGGCCGGCGCGGATGGCCTACGACCTGCCCGGTGGCGCCCCACGGCTCGTGCAGAAGGCCTGCGGCTACCGGCACACGCTGGTCGCCGGCGTCGAGACGGTGGCCGACGACGAGTTCACCGGCGCGCTTCCGGGCCGGCTCCTGCGCGGGCCGCGCTGAGCGACGCCGGCCCCGCTCAGGGAAGCGCGGGCAGCGGCACCGTCGGGTCGCGGCGCCACAGCTCCCACCAGTCGTTGGCGCTGACGAGCTCGAACGCCGGGGCGATGACCGCCCAGTCGGTGGCTGCCTCGGGGTCCTTCGAGACCTGCAAGAACACGTACTCGACACGCTCGGCGCGGGCCACCTCACGGGTGCCTTCGAGCGTCGTGTCGGGGCCGTAGAGCACGATCCGGAACGGGTTCGGGAACTGGTAGATCTCGCTGCGGTAGGCGAGGTGTGGGGCGATCGCGTAGTGCGCCGCCACGGCCGCTCCGGCGGGCACGTCGGCGATCAGTTCCCGGGCGGCGATCGCGACAGGATGCGACGGGGGCCACGTCACCGGCTCCTTCGGGGCGCCCGGGAACGGGGCCCAGGCGTACGCCGAGGCGAGCGCGCACAGGCCCACCAGGCCGGCCAGGTGGCGGTTGTTCCAACGCCCGCTGCTCGGGAGTTGGGCGAGCCCGTACACGGTGCCGAACAGCAGCGCCGGCACGGCGATCAAGCTGTAGTGGTACTGCACGTGGTACTGGTACCAGTACGTCGAGAGCACGTTCGTGAACAGCACCAGGCCGCTGATCGCGGCCACGCCCCAGCGGCGCCAGAACATGAAGCCGGTCGGCGCCAGCATCTGCCACAGGTACCACGGCCGGCCGTCGCTGCGAAAGTGATCGGCGATCCGGGTCGGGTCGGTGAAGCACGTACGTACGAACCCCCACGGCCCGCCGAACGGGATCCGCCAGGCGTTGCGCGTGGCGTGCCCGGTGAGCGAACGCATCACGCCCAGCGTGCCGATCAGGGCGATCGCCGCTGCCAGCGAGATCGTCAGCAGGCCGCGCCGGGCCGAGCGCGAGGCGGCGACCCAGATGCCGAGCGGGACGACGACCAGGGCGACGTCCTCCTTCACGAGCAGGGCGAGGACGACACCGATCCAGTACACCGTCCAGCGTCGCTCCAAGGCGCCGAGCAGGGCGATCCCGATGAACAGGCCGACATAGCTGTCGGGGTGAAAGTTCTCGAGGTTCGTCCACGACACCGCCGGGTGCAACAGGAACGTCGCCCCGAACAGCACACCGAGCCAGTCCGAGCGCAGCGCCCGGCGGGCGTAGGCGTAGAGCGGGAACGCCGCCGCGCCGAGCAGGAGCGACTGGCTGAAGAACAGGATCCACGCCCCGGCGGCGATCCAGTAGAACGGGACGAGCCCGACGAGGATGAACGAGGCGTGGTCGCCGAACAGGTTGCGCCCCATCAAGGTGACGAACGGGGCCCGCCCGCGCGAGAGCAACCACACGCCCTGGTCGTAGAGACCCGAGTCGTACGACGACGTGCCGAGCCCGTGGTGGACGTCGAGCGAGCGGTTCGTGAAGTAGGCGACGTAGGCGGCGATCAGCGCCAGCATCACCCAGGTGGCTGGGCGTACCGCGCTGAGTCGTCCGAGCACGCCGGTCAGGTTCGCACGTCGCCAGCGACCGCGGCGAGCACACCGTTGACGAAGCGACCGCTGTCGTCGGTGGAGTAGCGCTTGGCGAGCTCGACCGCTTCGTTGAGCACGACCGCGGTCGGCACGTCGCCACGATGCACGAGCTCGAACGCGCCGAGCCGCATCACGCTCAGGTCGAGCACCGGCATCCGGGCCAGCGTCCACCCTTCCGAGCGGGCGGCGATCAGGCCGTCGAGCTGTTCGAGGTGGTCGCTGACGCCGCGCACCAGCAGCTGGGTCATCTCGTCGGGTTCGATCACCTGCAGGTCGAGCGTCGCCGCCGGCGTGATGCCCTTGGCCTGCGCTTCGTACAGCAGGTACAGCGCCCGCTCGCGTGCATCCGACCGCTCGTCGGGGCGCTCCATGTCGATCGGCTCCGGCTCAGACCCGGGTGATGTATTCGCCGGTGCGGGTGTCGACCTTGATCTTCTCGCCCTGCTCGACGAACAGCGGGACCTGCACCACCTTGCCGGTTTCGAGCGTGGCCGGCTTGCGGGCGCCCGACACCCGGTCGCCCTGCACGCCGGGTTCGGTGGCGGCGATCGTGAGCTCGACCGAGGCGGGGATCTCGACGCCGATGATGTCGCCGTTGAAGTAGGCGATGTCGGCGGTCATGCCTTCGATCATGTAGTCGGCGGCCTCGCCGAGCGCCACCGGCGGCACATGTTGCTGCTCATACGTGTCGTTGTTCATGAACACGTAGTCGTCACCGTCGCGGTAGAGGAACTGCATCTCTTCGCGGTTGATGATCGCCTGCTCGATCTTGATGCCGGCGTTGAACGTGCGGTCGAAGACGTTGCCGCTCCTGACGTTGCGCAGCTTGGTGCGCACGAACGCGCCACCCTTGCCGGGCTTGACGTGCTGGAACTCGACGACCTGGAAGAGCCCGTTGTCGAGCTCGAGCGTGATGCCGGTCTTCAGGTCGTTGGTGGTGATGGTGGGCATGAGGTGTCCGGTCGGTCTTTCGGGGCTCGGGTCAGAATGTGGCAGCCGGAATCGGTCACGACGACCAAGTCTTCGATGCGGAAGCCGCCGAATCCGACACGATAGAGGCCCGGCTCCACCGTCACGACGTCTCCGGCGACGAGTTCGGCGGTGCTCGTCGGCGACTCGAACGGATCTTCGTGGATCAGCAGGCCGACGCCGTGCCCGGTCGAGTGGAGGTACCAGTCGCCGAGGCCGGCAGCCGTGACCGCCTCGCGGCACACCGCGTCGATGTCGCGGGCGGCGACGCCGGCCCGCACCGCAGCCAGCCCCGCCAGTTGGACGCCGAGCAAGAACTCGTAGAGCTCGCGCTGGCGGGCGGACGGCTCGCCGATCACGAAGCTGCGCGTCATGTCGGAGTGGTAGCCGTCGACGAGCCCACCGACGTCGATCACGACCGTGTCGCCGTCCTCGATGCGGCGCCCGTCGGAGCCGCCGCGAACCTGGTGGTGCGGCCGGGCGGCGTGCTCGGGGCCGCTGGCGACGATCGTGTCGTAGCTCGCCGCGTCGGCGCCGTGCCGGCGCATCCGGTAGTCGAGCTCGGTGCGCACGTCGTGTTCGGTGACGCCGCTACCAAGCAGCGGGGCGACCTCGGCGAGCGCCGCGTCGGCGGCTGCCGCGCCGGCCGCGATCCGGGCGATCTCACCGGCGTCCTTGACGCGCCGCAGTCGCTCGACGACGCCGTCGCCCGGGCTGATCGGGAGCTCGGCGGCGTACGCCTGCCACTGGGCGTGAGTGAGGCTGGCGGCCTCGGCGGCAACCTCGGCAAGTCCGGTGAAGCAGGCGACGAACTGCTCCTGTTGCTCGGCCTGGGTGAAGCCGACGACGACCTCGCCGGCCACCGCCGCGGCGGCCAGCTCGGCTTCGGCGCGGTCGCGGTAGCGCCCGTCGGTGACGAGCACGAGCCGGTCGGGCAGCACGGCGACGACCCCGTTCGAGCCCGTGAAGCCGGTGAGCCAGCGCACGTTCGTGAGGTTGGTGACCGCCATCGCCGCCACGCCGCGCTCGGCGAGCAGCGCCCGCACGGCGTCGGCGCGCCCGGCGTACCCGATCGGCGGGATCACAGCCGCGCCGCGACGGCCTGCACGGCGAGCTCGTACCCGTGCATGCCGAGACCCATGATCGAACCGGTTGCGGCGGGAGCGACGACGCTCGTGTGGCGCCACGGCTCGCGGGCGTTGGGGTTCGAGATGTGGACTTCGACGATCGTCCCGTCGAACGCTTTGAGGGCGTCGTGAATCGCCCACGCGTAGTGGGTGAAGGCGCCCGGGTTGATGATGATCGCGGCGGTGCCGTCGGTACGTGCGGTGTGGATGTGGTCGATCAGCTCGCCCTCGCTGTTCGACTGGTGGGCGACGATCTCGATGCCGTGCTCGGCGGCCGCCGCAGTGGCGCAGGCGACATAGTCGGCGAGCGTGGCGGTGCCGTAGACCTGCGGCTCGCGTTGCCCGAGCAGATTGAGGTTCGGCCCGTGGAGCAGCAGCACGCGTGTCACGGCGGGGAGCGTAACCCCCGCCTCGGCCAGCGTTCCGCTGCGTGCCGGGCCTCAGCCCATCCGGTCGAGCGCCGCCAGCACCGGTTCGGCGGGCACGCCGGCGACGACCTCGACGCCGTCAGGGCCGTCGAGCACAAATGTCAGCCCGTCGAGGGCCTTCTTGTCGCGCCCCATCAGGTCGACCAGACGGGCCGGTTCGAGACCGGCTGGCAGCCCGGTGGCGAGTCCATACGATTCTCCGATCACCCGGTAGTGCTCGTCGACCCGGGCGTCGTCGATCCGGCCGAGCGCGGCCGCGAGGTGGGCCGCGTAGACGAGTCCGACGGCGACCGCTTCGCCGTGGGCGATGCGGTGCTCGGTGGCGGTTTCGAGCGCGTGGGCGAGTGTGTGCCCGTAGTTGAGGAGCGCTCGGCGACCGCCTTCGCGCTCGTCGGCGCCGACGATCTCGGCCTTGATCTCCACGCACCGGGCCACCCGGTCGGTGAGGTCCATCGCCAGCAGGTCGTCGCCGGTGAGGAAGTGGTACTTGGCCATCTCGCCGTAGCCGCAGCGCCGTTCGCGGTCGGGCAGCGTGTCGAGCGCATCGAGGTCGCACACGACCCCCGCTGGTTGCCAGAACGCGCCGACGAGGTTCTTGCCTTCGGGGATGTTTACGCCGGTCTTGCCGCCGATCGCGGCATCGACCATGCCCAGCAACGTGGTTGCCACGTGGACGACGCGGACCCCGCGGTGGAAGCTCGCTGCGGCGAACCCGGCGACGTCGGTGACCATCCCTCCGCCGACCCCGATGACGACGTCGTTGCGGGTCAGTCCGGCCCGGGCGAATCCGCGGCACAGGTCGGACACCGTGTCGAGCGTCTTGTGCTGCTCGCCGGCGCCGATCCGGAACACGTCGTAAGCGAGGTCGGGGACGACCTCGAACGGCACACCCTCCTGCGTGACGATCGCCGCCCGCTTCGCCGCGCGCGGCAGCACGTCACCGAGGTGCGCCACCGCTCCGCGCCCGATCACGACCTCGTACGACCGCTCCCCCAGCGGCACCGCCACGCGCCGCAAGCCGCTCACGCTGAGCCCCCCGAACGGGCCGCAGCGTCGCCGAGGTACCCGCGGCGCGTCACGCCACGGCTCCGGCGAACCAGGTGGCGATCGTCTCGGCGGTGACCTCCGGATCGCCCGGGCGCCCGTCGGGGGTGACGTCGACGACGAGGTCGGCGATCTGTTCGTACAACGGGCGGCGTTCGTCCAGCATCCGTGTCAGTGTGGCCTCTGGGTCGTCGTCGAGCCATGGCCGATGCCCGCGGGTCAGGGTCCGTGGCGCGAGCACGGCCGGGCTGCCGGTCAGCCACACCACGCGCACGACATCGGCCGCCCGAGCAGCATCGATCCGGGCGATGTGCACGGGATCGAGGACGACGCCGGCCGCGCAGCCGATCACGGATGGGTCGCTGGCGTCGAGGGCGTCGAACAGCGCCGCCGCTTCGAGCGCACGCAGGGCGTCGACCCCGCCCTCGGCGAGGATCTCCTTGACGGTGCGGCCGGTCGTGGCCTCGATGTGCAGATCGGAGTCGACGAACGCGAGGCCGAGCCGGGCCGCCACGCGCACTCCGACGGTGGTCTTGCCGACCCCCATCAACCCGATCAGCACGAGGTGCATCAGGGCAGCGTGCGCTGGAACGCCTCGAAGTTGCGCACGAACTCGGCCACGTTGTCGCCACCGAACTTGCGCTGCGCCTCGGCGGCGAGCACGAGCGCCACCATCGTCTCGGCCACCACACCCATCGCCGGCACGGCGGTGACGTCGGTGCGCTCCTTGAACGACACTGCCGACTGCTTGGTGACCGTGTCGACCGTTTCCAGGGTGGGCCGGTTGAGCGTGGCGAGCGGCTTCATCGCCGCCCGGGCGACCACCAGTTCGCCGTTCGTCATGCCACCCTCGAGGCCACCCGCCAGCGACGACAGGCGTGTGTAGCGAGCGTTGTCGGCGTCCCAGCGGATCGCGTCGTGGGCCTCGCTCCCGAGCCGCCCGGCGACCGCAAACCCGTCGCCGATCTCGATGCCCTTGACGGCTTGGATCGACATCAAGGCCTGCGCCAGGAGCGCGTCGAGCTTGCGGTCCCAGTGGACGTGGCTGCCGAGCCCGACCGGCACACCGAACCCGAGCACTTCGACCACGCCACCGAGCGAGTCGCCCTGCTTGGCGGCGGCCTTGATGGCCTCGACCATCGCCGCCGTGGTGCCGGCGTCGAAGCAGCGCACCTCGCTGGCATCGACCTTCTCGAGGTCGGCCGGCGTCGGTCGGGTGGCGTCGCCGGGCAGCCGCACGTCGCCCATCTGGATCACGTGGCTGATGATGTCGACGCCGATCTCGGCGAGCAGCAGCTTGGCGAGCGCCCCGGCCGCCACGCGTGCGGCGGTCTCGCGGGCCGACGCCCGTTCGAGCACGTCGCGGGCGTCGCTGAACCCGTACTTCTGCATGCCGGCGAGGTCGGCGTGGCCGGGCCGCACCTGCGTCAACGGGTCGTTGGTGGCGCCCGGGGCCGGCGACATCTCGGCGTGCCACTTGTCGCTGCGCTGCCACTCGGAGTTCTTGATCTCGATCGCCACCGGCGATCCGAGCGTGCGCCCATGGCGCACGCCACCGACCAGCGTCAGCTCGTCGGCCTCGAAGCGCTGCCGGGGCCCACGCCCGTAGCCGAGCCGGCGCCGAGCGAGCTCGTCGGCGATGTCGTCGACGGTGACCTGCAGCCCGGCGGGCAACCCTTCGACGATCACGACCAGCGCCTGGCCGTGCGACTCGCCAGCAGTGAGAAACCGGAGCATTCCGGTCAGGCTAACCGGCGACCCCGTAACGGCGTTACCGCCGCGCGGCGCTAGTCCTTGCGGGCGAGGGTGATGGCTGACTCGACCGGGTCGAACAGCTGGCTCGCCAGGACGATGCCGAGTGTGGCGTCGGATTCGAGCACGAGGTAGGCGCCGAAGCCACCGTCGAGGTCGAGCCACGGCACCGCGCCGTAGGCGCCCGGGTCGGTGATCCGGGACGAGCCGTCGCGCTCGATCCACCAGCCCCAGCCGTAGCCCGTGCCGGTCTGGGTGGCGCCGCCGAACGGGGCGAGCCGGTCGGTGTGCATCGTCTCGAGCGCGTCCGCCGAGAACACCTGCGTGTCGCCGCAGCGGCCACCACGGAGCTGCACGAGCAGCAACTCGGCGTAGTCGCGTGGGGTGATGTACAACCCGCCTTCCATGTGCGGGTTCTCGGTCGGGGCGAGCAGGCTGAGGTCGCCGTCGAACTCGGCCGGGTAGGCGAACCCGCCCCCGCCGAGCTGCGCCCAGTGGTTGGTGTAGCCGAGCGACTCGACGCCGCACGGCTCGATGTAGATCTCGTCGAGCAGCTCGCTCCACGGCTTTCCCGACACGGTCTCGGCGACCGCCCCGGCGATCTGCCACTGTGCTCCGCCGTACCGGTATTCCGTGCGTGGCGGCACGACGTCGGCGTCGTCGTCGGACGTCGTCCAGATCGACTCGGCGCAGGTTTCGAGCTCGGCGTCGGCGAGGAACTGGCACACGTACGGCAGGTACCCGGGCTCGGGCAGCAGCCCGACAAGGCCGGACGCATTGGACACGAGGTCGGCGACGGTGACATCGGGGTTGTGCCCGGCGGCCCACGGCACGTACTCGGCGATCGGCTGCTCGGGGTCGAGCAGCCCCTGGTCGGCCAGATGCATCAGCACCCCGGCCGTCACCATCTTCGTGGCCGAGGCGACGAGTGAAATCCGCTCGGGGCCGAACTCGCCGACGTAGTGCTCGTAGACGATGCCGTGACCCGGTTCGACGACCACCAGCCCGGCGCCGTTGAGGTCGTGCTCGGCGACAAAGTCGGCCATGATCGGCTCGACCGCCGACAGGTCGTAGACGCGCGCTGGCGCGCTGGTCGGGGTGCTGGCTTCCGTGGCGGGCAGCGTCGTCGGCGCCACCGGCGTCGTGGTCGCGGCAGCAGTCGTGCTCGCTGGTACTCCGGCAGCCTGGGTGGCAGTGACCGTGGCGACGGTGGTGGTGACCGTGGTGGCGAGCGTCGTGGTGGAGCCCGCCGTGTCGTCGTCACCGTCCGTGCAGGCTGCGGCGGCGAGCGCTACGCACAGGGACAGCACCACGAGACGTCGCATCGCCGCAACGTACCGTTTCATCGGGGGTCAGACCCCGGATGAAACGTCGAGGCGCATCAGCCAGCGTTCGGCGCCGCCGGACTTGGAACTCGTCGGGGCGGCGCGCACGAACCCGACCGATTCGAACAGCCCCGTGGTGCCCACGTAGGCGAGGGCCGAGCTGATCTTGCCGCCGCTGGAGGGGTCGATCGGGTAGCCCTCTATCGCCGGCGCGCCGCATGCCCGGGCGAACTCGACGGCTCCTTCGAGCAGCATGCGGGCGAGGCCCTGGCGGCGGTACTGCGGACGGACGACGAAGCACACGATGCTCCACACGGGCAGGTCGTCGAGCGTAGGGATCGTGCGCGAGTGGGTCAGCCGGTGATGCGTGGCGCGCGGCGCCACCGAGCACCATCCGGCGGGTTCGCCGTCGACGTAGGCGATCACGCCGGGCGGGTTGCCCTCCTCGGCATAGCGCCGCAAACGGGCTGGACGTTCGGCGCCCTGGAGGCCCTGCTGCTCAGGGTTGGGGAGCCGGTAGGCGAGGCACCAGCAGGCCGGCGCGTCGGGGTTCTTCGGGGCGAGCACCGCGGCCACGTCGTCGAAGCGGTCGAGCGTCGCCGGGTGCACCTCCACCCGGGCCGGGTCGAGCGCGGCGTTCACGCGTGCCGCCGGGCGAGTTCGGTTTCGGCGGCGGCGCGCATCACCGCCGGGTCCGGGTCGTGCCCGGTCCACAGGCGTTGCTGCCGGGCCGCCTGGTGGACGAGCATGCCGAGCCCGTCGATCGTGGCCGCCCCGCACGCCCGCGCGGCCTGCAGCAGGGCCGTGTCGCGGGGGTGGTAGACGATGTCGGCGACGGTCAGCGCGGCGTGCAGCGCGTCGCTGGGCACGGGCAGGTCGGCGGTGCCCATCCCGACCGGCGTGGTGTTGACGAGCAGATCGGCGTCGGCGACGTCGGCGAGCGTGCCGACCCGGCCCACCGGCGTCAGCGCGGCGGCGGCTTCGGCGCTGGCGGCGGTGCGGTTGACGACTGCCACGTCGGTTGCCCCGGCCTGTCCGAGAG
>JAEZFY010000002.1 GCA_023417265.1 Actinomycetes bacterium
GTGAGGGTGTGGGCGGTGACGTTCGGACGGGTCTGCCGGCTGCGGCCGATCGCCTGGCCGAACCCGACCGCCGAGCGGCTGACCACGCCGATCGATCCGGCGCCGGCACGATGGCGGCGGGCGCCGGTGCGCGCCGTGACCCGCCGGGCGAGGCGCAGCCCGAACTCGGACGTGTCCGGGTCGCTGCCCGTCACGCGAGTTCCTTGGCCCGGAAGCCGTGGTGCGTGATCTCGAGCTCTTCCGTCGCGGCGTCGTTGGAGTCGGTGGCGAAGCGTGGCCCGCTCCACTTGATCGGGAACGCGCCGTCGAACTCCCACGCCCGCAAGCGTTCGCCGGCCGGCCCGAGCAGCGTCAGCGCCGCGCTCGAGCGGCTGAGCTTGTTGCCGGCCGCGGTGAACTGCTCGCCGGATGACTTGTTCAGCCAGGTGAGCAGCGAATCGTTCTTGGTGACCCCGCGCTTGAGGCGCAGGTTCGGCCAGGTCATGCGGCCGGGCAGGTGGTGCACGAAGCTGTTCTGGCCACCCTCTTGGACGTCTTCGGTCTCGACCGTGACCTCCAGTCCGGACACTTCCATGAACCAGCCGATCTCGACGCCGTCGACCTCGAAGAGGAACGTCGCGGCGGTGACGCGCTGGTCGTAGTAGGGGTCAGCGGGCGGCATCGAGGGCCTCCCAGGCACGCTCGTTCAGGCCGGCCACGAGCTCGACGAGCCGCGCCCGGTCGGGGTGTTCCAGATCGAGCAGTTGCTCGAGCGGCCAGTGCAGGTGGTACGCGAGATACGTGATCTCGTTCCACAAGGCGCTCTCCGGATAGAGCTTCATTGCCGCTCCGGTCAGCCGGAGCTGCTGTGGCTGACTTCCTCGATCCGGCCGCGACGGCGGGGCGAGGACGCCGGCTCGGCATCGGATGAGGGTTGCTCGGCAGCGCCGGCGAGCTCGTCGACGTCGGGCAACGTCACCATGCCGAACTCGTCGTCATCGGCACCGGCCGTCGGGTCGCCGGGTTGCTCGTCGTCGGGTTCGTCGGGCAGCACGCTCGCCTGCAGGGCGGCGACATCGCGCTGGTCGCCGAAGTTGACGATCCCGTAGAGGTCCTGCAGGAACGCCAGGTCGGCAGCGAACAGGTCTTCGATCTCGCGGGCGCCGATCGACGTCAGCGTTCCCAGCGAGGTGACGACCCGCGCCAGCACCAACACGGTGAGGTACGGGTCGTCGGGTCCCTCGATCGACCGGTCGCGCAGGGGTTCGATCTCGTCGCGAGCCGTGGCGAGGCGCATCACCCCGCGCCGGTGCAGGACACCGTCGGGGGCGAGGTAGCCCTTGGGCAGCGTGAACTCGAACTCCGTGCGCAGACCGGTCATCGGGATCGTTAGGGCTTGACCCAGTCGAGGAACTCGTGCTGAATGTGCAGCTCTTCGACCATCACGTCGTCGCTGCCGGCGGACAAGTCCGACACCGACAGCTTGGACGGCCAGCACGCCTCGAGGTTGAAGCGCGCGGCCTCTTCCTGCTGGCGGTCGTAGATCACGATCGAGGCGGTCTTGTACGGCGTCGGCTTGGCGGCGTCGACGACCTCCTTGAACCAGTCGTGGATCACCGTGTTCGTGGTGAAGCCGCGCTTGAGCGTGATCTCGCTGTACTTCGGCTTGCCGGGTCGCTTGCGCTCGATCACCTTCTTGCCGTTGGTCTCTTTGTAGGTGGTGACGTCGAACTCGAGGCTCATACCGGAGCAACCGGTGAACCAGCCGAGCGTGAGGCCGTCGATCTCGAGTGCGAAGAACGAGCCCTGGAAGTCCTGGTCGTGGGTCTTGGCGTCAGTCATCGTCTACCTCACTTGTTCCGGACGAGTTCTTCGACGGCGAGCGTGATCTCTTCGGTCATCAGGTCGTCGCTCCCGACGTCGAGGTCGGATGCCGACCACTTGCTCGGCCACACGTTGGTGAACGTCCACCGGCTGAGCTCGGTGCCGCTCATGTCGGAGATGACCATCGAGCCGTTCGTGCGGTAGTCGAGCTTGCCGTCGCGGATCGACTTGGCCCAATCCCAGAACTTCTTGTCGGGGGTGAGCGTGCGCTTCAACGTGATGTCGGAGTACTTGGTGGTACCGGGACGCTTGCGGGTGCGGGTGTCGGTGTTCGATTCGGTCTTCTCGATCACTTCGACTTCGTAGTTGAAGCCGCTGGCATCGGTGAAGAAGCCCTCGATCCCGTTGTCGAGCTTGATGTAGAACCACGAGCCAACGAGCTCGACGTCTTTGACTTCGCCTGGGGTGGTAACTGGCATGTGCGTGCCCTCCTAGTCGACGCCGGCCGTCAGGCCGACTCGTCCTTGATCTGGGCGATCCGGAAGATCACGAACTCGGCCGGCTTCACCGGAGCGATACCGACTTCGACGACGACCTTGCCCTGGTCGATCGAGTCGGGCGGGTTCGTCTCGGCGTCGCACTTGACGTAGAACGCCTGCTCGGCGGTGGCGCCGAACAGCGCACCGTCGCGCCACAGGCCCCGCAGGAACGAGCTGACCGTGCGCTTGAGGCCCTCCCACAGCTTGATGTCGTTGGGCTCGAACACCGCGTACTGCGTGCCGTTCATGATCGTGGTCTCGATCATGTTGAACAGGCGCCGGACGTTGATGTAGGTCCAGTCGGTGTTCGACGACAGCGTGCGTGCGCCCCACACCCGGATGCCCTGGGTGCCGAACGGGCGGATGCAGTTGACGCCGATCGGGTTGAGCAGGCCCTGCTCGGCCTTGGTGATGTTCATCTCGACGTCGAGCGCACCGCGCACGACCTCGTTGGCCGGGGCCTTCCACACGCCGCGGCTCTCGTCGGTGCGGCTCCAGATGCCGGCCATGTGGCCCGACGGCGGGACGAGGATCTCGCTGTCGCCGTTGGTGCCGATCGGGTTGGCGACCTTGATCCACGGGTAGTAGAGCGCGGCGAACTGCGAGTCGTACATGGCGACGTCGCTGCGCCACTCCTTGATCTGCTGGGGCGACATGCCGGGAGGCGCATCGAGGATCGCCATCCGGTTCGCCTGCCCCTCGCAGTGGTTGATCAGCGCCAGCTGCACGGACTTCCACATGTTGAGGTCGATCGTGCCGTCGTCCTTGGTGGCCGCGGTGACCAGGTCGGGGACGATCACCATCGTGACGTCGTCGGCGATCGTGAGCCCGTTGATGCCGGTACGGGCCGACTCGGAACCGGTGAAGGCCCGGCCGGGCACCTGGATCGGGGTCGGCTCGGCGGGCTCGATCGCGAACGAGCCGGTGGGCAGCGTCTGCAGGTCGGCGGCGAGCTGGTCGACGTCGATCTTGGTCTCGACCTTGACCTTGGTGGAGGTCTTCAGCGTGTCGCCGATCGAACCGAGCGTGACCCCGCTGAAGTGCTCGGGCTCGCCGTGCGGCTCGCTGACGATGACCTCGTAGGTGGGCACGGCGTCATCGGCGGCGTCGTCGTCGGCCGGCTCGGCGAGCACGGTGACGGTGACGTCGGCGTTGGGCTCGACGGTGGTGAACTCGACGGCCGGGCCGAGCGCCCGGTCGCCGGACGGCAGGGCCAGCTGGCCGGGCTCGTCGGCGGGCGCGGTGTGCGGCACGCGCACGATGTAGGCGAGCGAGCCGCCGTTGTTGAAGTAGCCGTAGACCGAGTGGGCCAACATGGCCCCGGGCACGAAACCGCCGTAGAGGTTCTCGAACTGGGTCCAGTTGGTGACCAGGCGCGGCTTCAGGCCGTCCGGGTCGTTGGGATCGTCTGTCGGGGCCTTGGCGGTGAAGCCGACGAACGCGGCAACGGCGGTGGCGCCGGCCGAGAGCGTGGCGCTCGACGAGGGAACTTCCTCGACGTAGACGCCAGGGGTCAAATACGACGGCACTGCGAACCTCCCAGTTCAGGTGTCAAGCGACCGCCAGCGACAACGGCCGTTACGGATCGTGCCCCGGCCCCCACGGTGAGTGCCCTTTTCTGTGCTGACCCGCGCAAGCGACAGTAACACAGCTTGGGCAAATACTGACAAGGCCAGGGGTCGACAAGACAGAACTTTGACGCTAGTGCGGCCGTTCCCCGCGGAGCCGCCGTGAGCAGGGCTCAATCCGTCCGGCGATGTCAAGTCGCGGTGAACCGGACGGGCAGCGCCGTGTCAACTCACCATCGTCTTCATCGCCACGGGCGTCGTGATCGTGATCACGCCCCCGTAGACGCACATGCACTGCGACGTGTTGGTGAGGGCGGGCATGTTGGCGATCAGCGATCGGGGCGCGCCGGGCACCCACGGGGCGGGGGTGACGGGGGTGCAGGTGCCGGGGGTGAGCACGCCGAGCGCGGCCGCGGTCTGGGCCGCCGTGATCGGGTTGGCGAGGCTGGTGCACAGCCCGAACGGCATGATGTTCATGAACGGCTTGTTGTCCATGATGTTGGCGGCCGGCTGGTTCTCGACCATGACGCGGTTGGCCGGCAGCACCACCAACGTCGACGGCGCCATCCCGAACGAACACAAGGTGGACGCGCCGTTGACGACTTGCGGTGGCATCGCCGCCAGGTTAGTTGGCCGGACGCGCCCGGTCGGTGCCGGCGCTCGCTCTAGCGTGCCGGACGTGAGCGACACCGATCCGGCGTGCCCGTTCTGCGCGATCGTGGAGGGCGCGGGCGAGGCTCACGTCGTGCTCGACGACGGTGCGTGCATCGCCTTCCTCGACCGCACGCCGCTGTTCGCCGGCCATGTGCTCGTGGTGCCACGCCGGCACGTGGTGACGCTGCCCGACCTGGCACCTGACGAGGTCGGCCCGTTGTTCGCGTGCGTGCAGCGGATTGCCGCCGTGCTGCCCGACGCACTCGGCGCGCAGGGCACGTTCGTGGCGCTCAACAACGTCGTCAGCCAGAGCGTGGCCCACCTGCACGTGCACGTCGTACCGCGGACCAAGGGCGACGGCCTGCGCGGATTTTTCTGGCCGCGAACGCGGTACGGCGAGGGCCAAGCCGAGGCCGTCGCGGCCGTCCTGCGCGCCGCGTTGGAACCCTGAGCGCCTTGTACTGCAAGGGTCGCACGGCTTTCTGATTGCAAGTGCAACTGAAATGAGTAGTTGCATCGTTGTAGTTCGCGGCGTTTGATGGGTGTGTAGCCACTCGGCTCACCGGGGAACATATGCCGCGAACAACGTCGCGGACCCCCCGTACGTAGCGAACAGAAGGAAGTCTCATGGCAACCAAGGCAGAACTGATCGACGCCGTCGCCGGCGCCGCCGGCGTGTCCAAGGCCGACGCGGAGAAGACGATCAGCGCGTTCTTCGACTACGTCGTCACGTCGGCGCAGCAGGGCGACAAGGTCGCGTGGCCGGGCTTCGGCTCGTTCAGCACCACCCAGCGTTCGGCTCGCGAAGGTCGCAACCCGCAGACCGGCGAAACCGTGAAGATCGCGGCCTCGACGGCGCTCAAGTTCAGCGCCTCGTCGGCCCTCAAGAGCACGCTCAACCCCAAGAAGAAGTAGTCACCAGATCCCTTCGGGCGCTCGTGACGGGCGGGGCTTCGGC
>JAEZFY010000068.1 GCA_023417265.1 Actinomycetes bacterium
CCGCGGGCGAGCGCCTGGGCGACGAGCACGTCGATGGCGATGCCGTTCTCGGCGTGCATCATGATCATCGCCCCCGACTCGGAGGCGTTCTGCATGGCCTTCAGGATCTGGCCGTCGTCGCTGTAGAACACGCCCGGGTAGGCCATGAACAGCTTGAAGCTGGTGATCCCCTCGTTGTCGACGAGGTACGTCATCGCCTTCAACGAATCGTCGTCGACGCCCCCGATGATCTGGTGGAACGCGTAGTCGATCGCGCAGTTCCCGGCGGCCTTCTCGTGCCACGCCGCGAGCCCGTCCTGGACGGCCTCACCGGCACGCTGCACGGCGAAGTCGACGATCGTCGTGATGCCACCCCACGCGGCCGCGATCGTGCCGGTCTCGAACGTGTCGCTGGCGGCCGTGCCCCCGAACGGAAGCTCCATGTGGGTGTGCGCGTCGACGCCGCCCGGGATCACGTACTTGCCCGTGGCATCGAGCACCGTGTCGGCGACGAGGCCGATCTGGTCGGCCACGCCGGGCGCCAGCAGGGCGGCGATCTTGCCGCCCTCGACGACGACGTCGGCGAGCGTGCGGCCGGTCGCGTTCACGACGGTGCCGCCCTTGATGATCATGTCGGGCATGGGCAACTCCTGGTTCGTGTTTCGTCCGGGTCTGACCCCGGATGAAACGGGTCAGCGGGCGGTGATCTCGTGGTAGGCGTCGGGGCGGCGGGCGCGGTAGAACGCCCACGTGTTGCGGACCTCGCGGATCCGGTCGAGGTCGAGCTCGCGCACGATCAGCTCCGGCTTGTAAGCGTCACCGACCTCGCCGACGAACTGGCCGCGCGGGTCGACGAAGTACGACTGACCGTAGAAGTCGTTGTCGCCGAGCTCCTCGATACCGGTGCGGTTGATCGCCCCCACGTAATACATGTTGGCGACCGCCGCGGCGGGCTGCTCGAGCCGCCACAGGTACTCGCTCAGCCCGCGGCTCGTGGCCGACGGGTTGAACACGATCTCGGCGCCGTTCAAGCCGAGGCAACGCCAGCCCTCGGGGAAGTGGCGGTCGTAGCAGATGTACACGCCGACCTTGCCGACCGCGGTCTCGAAGACCGGGTACCCGTCCGTGCCGGGGGTGAAATAGAACTTCTCCCAGAACCCCCTCACCTGCGGGATGTGCTGCTTGCGGTACTTGCCGAGATACGTGCCGTCGGCGTCGATCACCGCGGCGGTGTTGTAGTAGAGCCCGGCCTGCACCTGCTCGTACATCGGGAGGACGAGCACCATGCCGAGTTCCTTGGCCACGCTCTGGAAGCGCTGGGTCGTCGGGCCGTCCGGAATCGCTTCGGTGTAGGCGTAGTACTCGGCGTCCTGCACCTGACAGAAGTAGGGCCCGTAGAACAGCTCCTGGAAGCACATGACCTGGGCACCCTGGGCGGCGGCCTCGCGGGCCGCTTCCTCGTGCTTGTCGATCATCGATTCCTTGTCGCCGGTCCAGTCGGTCTGCAGCAGCGCTGCGGTGACGATGTTGGCCATGGACCGGACGTTAGTGACGCGTTGACAAGCCGTAAAGGCGAGCGGTGGAGCGGAGTGTGCATGTCACGTTGCGTTCACACACCCCGCCCCATCCGCAGTCACACCTGCACGCGCCGGCGCGTGTAGTCCGGTCCGAACGTACGCGGTGATCGCCGGACCGTGCGGACGGTTCGCGAGACTTCATCGTCAGTTCGCGAAGACGTGGAGACTTACGGCCCGTGAAAACGCTGCACTGCGTCAGCGGACCCGCTTCTCGTAGCGCCTGCTCGGCACGACGATCGTGCCACCGTCGGGGGTCCAGGCGGGCTCGTCGAACGGACCGGTGTCGTGCCACCCGCAACGCTCGTAGAACCGGCGCGCTCGAGCGTTGCCGTCGACCACCGCCAGCCAGGCCGTGTCGAATCGCTCGGCGACGACCGACTCGCCGTGCGTCAGCAGCGTGGCCGCCACACCCGACCCCCGGAACCGGCTGTCGACGTACATCTGCTCGACCTCGTCGTCAGACGACGCGTTTCGCCCCGCGATCTCACTTCATCGGGCAGGCCAGATCGATCGCGGAAGTCTCGCCCTGTCGCAAGTCCCTCCGACTCCCCATAAACTCCCCTATCATCGCAGTTCAATCGCTTGATATTCGTACATCTGTTCGCTATCATGGGACACATGAGTTCGGCACCGGTTGCACTGCTCGGGGCGCTCGACAGCGCCGCCGTGGCGACCGCCGACGCGCTTGCGTGCAACGGCTGGTTGGGCGATCTCAAGAAGCTGCAGGGGTGGATCGACTCGTTCCGCGCGCAGGTCACCGCCCGGCTCGATGTGCTCGCGTCCGACGGTGAGTCGTTCGGCTCCGAGGCCGCTCACGCCCGCAACTCCGGCATGTCCGCCCGCGATGCCGCCAAGGAAAGGGAGCGCTCGCGAACACTCGGCGCGGCGGAGGGGTTCGCCGATGCGTTGTCGCAAGGTGCCGTCACCGGTGCTCACGTCGACCAGCTCGCAGCGGCAACCGCCACATTGTCCAGCGACGTCCGCGATGGCGTGTTCGAGCGGTCCGCCGAGTTGCTCGAGCACGCCACGCACCACGACCCGGGCCGCTTCGGGCGCCACGTCCGCGACCTCGCCCGCCGGCTCGAGCGCGATGCCGGGGCCAAGCGCGACCAGCAGCAGCGCGCCAACTCGTACCTGAACGTCACACTCAACAACGCCACCGGTATGTACGACCTGCACGGCAGCCTCCACCCGGAACTCGGGGCGAAGGTCAAGCGGGCGTTGGCCCGCCACGTCGCGGCGATGGTGCAGCATGGCGAAGCGTCCGGCATCCCCGAGTTCGTCGATCGCACGGTGAACCGCGGGCGGCTGACCGCCGACGCGCTCGGCGAGTTGATCTCGGCCGGACACGGCATCGTTCGGCCGACGGTGGCCGACATCGGGGTGCTGATCGATGACAAGACGCTCGCCACCGGCGAGTTCCACGACCACACGGTGTGCGAAACCAGCGACGGAGCGATGCTCCCCGTCAACACGGTGCGGCAATTGATCTGCAACGCATTCGTGACCGGGCTTGTCATCGGCCCCGACGGCACCCCACTGAACGTCGGGCGCACGACCCGCACGGCGAACCGTCAGCAACGCCGGGCACTCCGCGCGATCTACCGCACGTGTGCCGCCGAAGGCTGCGACACCGTGTTCGACCAGTGCGATATCCATCACATCGACCCGTGGGAGCGCGGCGGCCTGAGCAATCTCGACAACCTCCTGCCGCTGTGTGCGCGGCATCATCACCTCGTGCACGCACTCGGATGGCGGCTGCGCCTCGCTCCTGATCGGACGCTCACCGTGACCGATCGGAACGGAGTGCCCGTCATGGTGACCACCCCTGACATGCCTCATCCGTCGCGAGCGCTTGATGAACGACGAATCAGGCCGGCTCCGGCTGGCGACGCCCCTCACGAAGAGCGATCCGAGCAAGTGCCAGCCCTGCTCGCCAGCTGACCCGGCACCGACCGGGCAACAGCACCACGAACCTTGACAAGCGACCGTGCCGGCCCCCGGCCTCCCACGTGCAGCCATTTGATCCAGCGCGTCCCCCTACCCGGAGCCCGGGCACGGTCCTCAGGTGCCCGGCGAACGGTGCACGACGTCGATGCCGACTGAACGGACGCCGGAGATTCGCCACACTTGGCCGCGGCGCGGATACCTAGCGGGGTCCGCACCGCACCAGGAAGATGACTCACGTCGCCGGCGACGGTGGGGTCCGACCGCTCGCTGTCGCAGAACCGGCCGGCCCGTGTGATGGTCGTAGCAGTACGTTCCGGCGGTGCCCGACGCGATCTTCGAGGATCCCCGTCTCGTGGCGACGTACGACGTGTTCGACGGCCCACGCGACGATCTCGAGCTGTATGTCGCGATCGTCGAGGAAGTCGGGGCGACGTCCGTGCTCGATGTGGGGTGCGGCACCGGTGTGCTCGCCCGGCGGCTCGCCAACGACGGCCTCGACGTGATCGCGGTCGAGCCGGCGCGGGCTTCGCTCGACGTTGCGCAGCGCGGTCGCGGCGGCGAGTTGGTGCGTTGGATCAACGGCGATGCGACCTCGTTACCGCAACTCTCCGTCGACGTGGCGACGATGACCGGCAACGTGGCGCAGGTGTTCCTCACCGTCGACGCAATGGCAGCCACGTTCGCCGGAATCCATGACGCGTTGCGGCCGGGTGGGTGGCTCGTGTTCGAGACCCGCGACCCGTCACGTCGGGCATGGGAGCGTTGGAACCGCGAGCACACCTACACCACCGCCGACGTGCCCGGAGTGGGACACGTGACCACCTGGTGCGACCTCATCTCCGTCGAGGCTCCGCTGGTGACATTCCGCTGGACCAACCTGTTCGCTGCGTCGGGAGAGTCGTTGACCTCCGACTCGACGCTGCGCTTCTGGGAGCGTGACGAAGTGACAAGTCTGTTAGCGGCGAGCGGCTTCGACGTGATCGACGTTCGCGACGCGCCCGATCGACCCGGGAGCGAGTTCGTGTTCGTCGCCGAGGCCCGAGCATGAACGCTCGGCCCCCGCTGGTCTTCCTGCCGGGAATGTCGGGGCTCGGCTCGTTCTGGGATCCGGTTCGCGAGCGGCTCGCGGACTGGGCGACCGACGCAGTCGACTGGCCGGGGCTCGGCGGCACGCCAGCCAACCCGGCAGTGCACGGCTACGACGACCTCGCCAACCTCGTGGTGCAACGGCTCGAGGGGCCGAGTGTGCTGGTCGGCCAGTCGATGGGCGGCTACGTGGCCGCGCTGGCCACCCTGCGGGCGCCCGAGCGCGTGTCACATCTGGTGCTGGCGGTCACCTCCGCCGGGCTCGACATGCGCACGTTCGGTGCGGTCGACTGGCGGCCCGGATCGCGGGCCGCCCATCCCGGAGCGCCGCCGTGGGCGTTCGCGCCACAACCCGATCTCGCCGACCAGATCGCCACGATCCGCGTCCCCACGCTGTTGCTCTGGGCCGACCACGACCCGATCAGTCCGCTCGCGGTCGGGCGCCGGCTGCACGAGTTGCTGACGAACAGCCAACTCACCGTCTACGCCTCCGACGACCACTGGGTGGTCCGCGACCACGCCACCGACGTCGCTCGACGAATCGCCGACCTGGCGACGTTCCGGCTGGCGACCAGCGGCGACGCCGAGGCACTCGTGCACCTCGAACGCGACGCCAACCTGATCGCCCTCGCCCACGTCTTCCCGCCCGATCAGTTCGCCTATCCCACCGACGACGTTCGCCGCCGATGGCTCGACGTGCTCGCCGACCCGACCGTCACGATCGCCGTCGTCGACGGACCGGAGCGACGGCTCGACGGATTGGTGGCGTTCGACCCACACCGGCTCCGTCACCTGGCCGTGCACCCCGACCGTTGGGGCACCGGCCTCGCGCGCCGGGCGGTGCAGTACGCGGTTGACCGAATGGCGACACCGCGGTTGTGGTGCCTCGTCGAGAACCACCGGGCGCTCGGCTTGTACGAACACCTCGGGTGGCGTCCAACCGGGCGCGTCCAACACGCCGAGTTTCCGCCCTACCCGGAGGAGATCGAACTGGCCTGGGAGCCGGCGGGCTAGAAGCGCTCTTCGCCGCGCACGCGGTGCGGCTCCGGGAAGTCGCGGTAGAGCGCCGCCCGAAAGTTGGTGACGAGCGCGTTGACGCCGTGGTGCGCCGACTCGATCGGGTCGGTGCGAGCCGACACCGCGGCGAAGGCGTCGTCGAGCTGGGCCAGGTCGCGGGTCTCGATCAGCACCTTGAACTCGCCGCCCGCTCCCAGCCCGAGCTTGCGGCGCAGCAACCGCCACGACTCGATCCGCCGCTCGGCAGCGAGGTGACCCAGGTAGCCGTCCAGTGCCACCGCGAACTCGGTGTCGCGCACCCCGGGAGCGAGGTCGACGCTGATCTCGTACACATCCATTTCGCCATCATCGACGCCAGCGCCGGCCCGACCGAGCCCGGTTTCGCCCATCGCAACCCGTGCACGCGGCACCTGGCGGGCTTCCCGGAACTTGCTCCGCGGCGAGTCGCTCGGCGTCGTAGCGTCGGCGCATGGAAACCGAGGTGGAACTGCTCCCGAACGAGGTGCCCGTGCCATCGGGCCGTTTCCACCTCCGCCGCTACGTCCCCGCCGACGAGCCGGCCCTCCGTCAGGCGGTCGGCGCCAGCGTCGAGCACCTCCGCGAGTTCATGCCGTGGGCTGCCGACGAACCACTCCCACCGGCGCGGCGGCTCGCCTTGTTCGCCACGTGGGACGACCAGTACGCCGCCGGTCAGGGCGCCGTCTACGGCATGTTCGCGGGCGCCACCGTGATCGGTGGCTGCGGGCTGCACCGCCGCCGCGAGGGACACCCGGACGTCGTCGAGATCGGCTACTGGGTGCACGTCGCGCACACCCGCACCGGCGTGGCCAGCGAAGCCGCGGCGGCGCTCACCGACGCCGCGTTTGCCCTCCCCAGCACCACTGCCGTCGAGATCCTCCACGAACCCGCCAACGTCGCCAGCCGCGGCGTGCCCGCCAAGCTCGGCTACGCCGATCACGGCGAAACCGACACCCGCGGCCTGCGGTTCCAGGTGTGGCGTGTCGACCGAGCTGCCTGGGCCAGCCGCCACCCCTGACGCCGGCACCCATCCCGGCGCCGACGGGGCGATCAGGTGGCAGGGGCGTCGACGCGGTCGTGGGCGATCAGAGCAGCCGGGCGGGGGCGGCCGAACAGGTAGCCCTGGGCCCGGTCGCAGGCGAGCTCGCGCAGGTGCGCCAGCTGGAGCGGCGACTCGACGCCCTCGGCGACGACGTTCAGGCCGAGGGCCTGACCGAGCTGCACCACGGCGGCGACGATGGTGGTGTCATCGGCCTCGAGCCCGAGCCCCATCACGAACGAGCGGTCGACCTTGATCGCCTCGACCGGGAACCGGCGCAGATAGGTCAGCGACGAATAGCCGGTGCCGAAGTCGTCGACCGCCAAGTGCAGGCCCAAACTGCGCAACTCGCGCAGGGCCGCGGTGGCCAGTTGCACGTCGGCGAGCAGGGCCGTCTCGGTGATCTCCAGCCACAGCGACTCGGCATCGATGCCGGTCTCCGCCAAGGCCTCGCCGACGACGTCGGGGAAGTCGGGGTCGAGCAGCTGACGCGTGCCGACGTTCACCGACATCGTGCAATCGGCGAACACCGGGCTCGACGCCCGCCACGCGGCGAGCTGGGCCAGTGAGTCGCGCAACACGGTGCTACCGAGCAGCACCGAGAGTCCGGAGTCCTCGGCGAGCGGCAGGAAGGCGTCCGGAGCCAGCAACCCGCGGTCGGGATGCAGCCATCGCGCCAACGCTTCGTAGCCCAACGTACGCCCCGATTCGAGCTCGACGATCGGCTGGAAGTAGGGCACGATCTCGCCCCGGTCGAGCCCCCGGCGCAGCTCGCCGGACGTGCGCAGCGTGCGCACCCCGTGTTCGTGCGTGCCGGCCGCGAACGCCTCGACGCAGTTGCGCCCGCGGGCCTTCGCCCGGTACATCGCCGCGTCGGCGTCGCGGAGCAGATCGGTGGCCGCCATGCCAGCGGTGTGGTTGCGGGCGTAGCCGATCGATGCCGTCGTGAACAGCTCGTGCTCGCCGACCATGAACGCACCCTGCACGGCATTGCGCAGGCGCTCGGCCACCGGGCGGGCGGGCCCGTCGACGACCACGATGAACTCGTCCCCGCCGAACCGTCCGAGCAGCGGCCCGCCGCCCTCGGCGGTGTCGGAGGCCGAGCGCGCGCCCGGCGTCAGCTCGGCGAGCGCGGCCTGCAACCGCCCCGCCACAGCGCGGATCAGGTCGTCGCCGACGTGATGGCCGAGGCTGTCGTTGACGATCTTGAACTGGTCGAGGTCGACGAACAGCACGGCGACCTCACCGATCCGCCCGGCCGACTCGGCGTCGCGGAGCCGCTCGCGCAGGACGTTCATCAGCATCGTCCGGTTCGGCAGACCGGTGAGCTCGTCGTGATTGGCGGCATGGTGGAGCAGTTCCGTGGCGCGCACCTGCTCGGTGACGTCCTCGATGTGGGTGATCGCCAACATCACCCCGTCGTCCTCGGTGGCCGACACCCGCGTGCGCGCCCACACGTACTCGCCATCAAGACGGCGGAAGCGCTGGTCGAGCTGGTAGGCCTCATCGATCCCCAGCTCGAGCCGGGCTCGGTAGGGCTGGGCCGCCACCAGGTCGTCGGGGTGCGTGAACTCGCGCAGCGTGCAACCGACGAGTTGGCCGAGGTCGATGCCGAGCAGGTCGGCGAGCGCCTCGTTGGCGTCGACGATGCGTCCGTCGTCGAAGCGCACCAACGCCATACCGGTGGGAGCCGACTGGAATGCCTGCTGGAAGCGGCGCCGGGCCTGAGCCAGGCGTTGCCGGTGGCGCTCGCGTTCGGTGACGTCGCGCAGGCGCACCACGATCTCGTAGCGCTCGGCGTCATCGCTGGCGCTGACCGCCAGGCCGCGATGGCGGGCGGGCACATGCATCGACAGCTCCACCATCGGCGGGTCGGCATGTGTACCGGCAAGCTCCACGATCGGGTGCGCCACGGGTGTACCGGGCGGGGTCCCGTCGCCGGCCGCCACGAGCGCCCGCTCGATCGCCGCGGCGACGTCCTCGGAGCACCACTCGTCGACGAGGTCGAGCAACCGGCAACCGACGAGTTCGCGGTCGGCGGAGCCGAACAGCAGGCGCGCCGCCGCATTGCTGGTGCGCACCGTCGAGTCGGCACCGATCAGCAACACCGGCCCGGGCAGCTCGTCGAACGTGCGCCGCACCTCGTTCTCGGCGCCGGCCAGAGCGATCGCCCGATCGTCGAGCGTGCGCCGGCTGCGCCACGCCACGGCCGCCGCGGCAACGAGCGCGGCGATACCGACGAGGGCGACGACGATCGCCGCGGCAAGCACGCTGTTGGTCACGCGCCGACGCTAGTCAGGGGGTCCGGCTGGACAGGTGGATGCCCCGGGAGGACGAGGCGGGTCGATCGGGCGCCCGGAGGCTCACGGAGCAACACCGCTCCCCGAGCCGGCTTGTCACTGGCGGGCGGCCCACCATGCGCGCAGGCGTTCCGCGGCCACGTCTTCGCCGAGCAGGCCCTGTTCGAGACGCAGTTCGAGCAAGAAGTCGAGCGCCTCGCCGACGGCCCGCCCCGGCTGCAGACCGAGCAGCTGCATCACCTGCACGCCGTCGAGCTCGGGCCGGATCGCGGCCAGTTCCTCCTGCTCGGCGAGCACGGCGATGCGCTCTTCGAGGTCGTCCATCCGCTTCGCCAGCTCGGCGGCCTTGCGGGCGTTGCGGGTGGTGCAGTCGCACCGCGTCAACACGTTGAGTTCGGGCAGCAGGTCACCGGCGTCACGGACGTAGCGGCGCACGGCCGAGTCGCTCCAGCCGAGCCGGAACGTGTGGAACCGAAGGTGCAGCTCGACCAGCTTGCTGACCGCCTCGATGTCGTCGTTCGAGTAGCGCAGCGCGGTCAGTCGCTTGCGTGCCATCCGTGCCCCGACCACGTCGTGGAAGTGGAACGTCGTGCCCTTGCCGGCCTGATGGCCACGGGTGCGCGGTTTGCCGATGTCGTGATAGAGGGCGGCCAGGCGCACCCACCGAAAGTCGTAGTCGGGGCGCGGCGTACCGTCCGGGCGGGGCGCCTGCTCGTGTGGGGGGCGCACGTTCTCGACCACCGCGATCGTGTGCGACAAGACGTCCTTGTGGCGATGGATCGGGTCGTGTTCGAGGCGCATCGCCGACAGCTCGGGGAAGAACTGGTCGCCGAGGCCCGTGTCGTACAGGAACCACAGCCCCGCCGCGGGATGGTCGAGCGTCAGCAGCTTGTCGAACTCGTCGCGCACCCGTTCGGGCGACACGATGGCCAGGCGCTCACGCATCGACTCCACGGCAGCGACCAGGTCGGGCGTCGGCGTCAGCTCGAGCCGGGCGATGAACCGGGCCGCACGGAGCATCCGCAAGGGATCGTCACTGAAGCTGATCTCGGGCGACAGCGGCGTGCGCAGCACCTTCGACACGAGGTCGGCGGCCCCGCCGAACGGATCGATCAGCTGTGGTCCGGCGGCCGCGGGCGTGACCTCGAGCGCCATCGCGTTGACGGTGAAGTCACGCCGCGAGAGATCGGTCTCGATCTCGTCCGAGAACGTCACGTGCGGCTTGCGGCTGTCGTCGGCGTACGACTCGGCCCGGAACGTGGTGATCTCGTACGTCCGCTCGCCGCGCTTGGCACCGATCGTGCCGAACTTTTCGCCCTGCGTCCACAGCGCGTCGACCCACCCCTCGAGGGCGGCCTTGATCGCCGGTGGGTGGGCGTCGGTGGTGAAGTCGAGGTCGTCGAACACGGCCTCGCCGAGCAGCAGGTCGCGAACCGGACCACCGACGAGGTACAGCCGGTACTCAGCGGCGGCGAACCGCTCGGCGAGCGGGGCGATCTCCGCCAGCACGGGTGCGAATCGCTCGGGGATCATGGCTCGCCCAGGCTAGGACGCCGCGATCGCCACCGCGCCACGGCTCCTGCACCGCGGTGCCGCGCGCGGTGCCCGTCGCGCCGGGGGCGCCCAGCGTCCGCGGAGTACCGTCGGCAGCCGTGGACATGTCGGCTCTGCGCAGCCCAACGGGTGCTCCGTGGCGGCTCCGGGCTGGCGCCGGTGACTCCTCCCTCGGCCACCTCGTGTTCCTCGACCACGGCCGGCTACCACTCGAGGCCGACATCGCCGCGGCGCTCGACCAGGCCGCCCGCAAGGGCTTCCGAGCCGTGCGCACATCGGCTCTGTTCCCCGCTGCGGCTGGGGTGCTCGAACGGGTCGGGTTCGAGACGATCGACCGCTTGGCGCTGCTGCGCCTCGACGCCCTCGGCCACCGCCGGCTCACCCGCCCGAGCACCGCCACGCGTCCGCTGCGGGTGTGGCAGCGCGGTGCCGCGGCCGGCGTCGACCGAGCCGCGTTCGGCACCGAGTGGGGCAACGACACGACCGGCCTGGCCGAGATCGAACGGGCGACGCCGCGCCACCGCTCGCGCTGGATCGCCGGCGACGTGTCGGGCGGGCGCCACCACCTGGCCGCGGTGGCGTTCTCCGGGGTGGCCGGACGCACCGGCTACCTGCAGCGGATCGCGGTCCATCCGGCGGCGCAGCGGCGCGGGTTGGCGACCGCGCTCGTCGCCGACGCGCTCGGTTGGATGCAGTCGCTGCGGGTCGGCGAGGTGCTCGTCAACACCGGCGTCGGCAACCGCCCGGCGCTCGACCTGTACTCCGGGTTCGGTTTCGTCCGCCTCCCCGACCTGCTCACGATCGCCGAGTTCCGCTTCGCGCCCGGCGGCGACACATGATCCGGCGGGCGTCACGAGCTGCGCTCCCGTTGGCCGGCATCGGTCTGGTGATCACCAGCGTCGTCGCCGTCCAGGCCGCGACCGGGCAACCGGCGTCGTCGCAGGACTCCGGCAACCCGAACGGCCCCGCGCTGGCGCTCCTGAACCAGAGCTACGTGGTGGTCGCCGACGGCACCGCCCACTTCGAGTACATCGTCAACGCCGACGTCCCCGAGATCACGCCGCCGACCACCACGACCACGACCACCACGACGACGACCACGACCACGACGACCACCACGACGACCACGCTCCCCCCGCTGCCCGGTGAGGTCGCGCCACCACCGCCGCCCGGCGGGTCCGTGCCCGGCGGCGTCGCTCCACCGGTGGCGGTGCCCTCCACCGATCCGGGTCCGCCGCCCACCACCGTGCCACCCGGCCCGGTGATGGAGGCGCAGATCCGGGTGCACCGGGCCGTCGTCACCCGCGACGAGGTCCACGACTCGTACGCCGGCAACCCCACGCCGGTGATCGACACGGTGCGGCTCCCGCTCGGCGACGTCGCCGTGCTCGTCGACGGGGCCCGCCGGCTCACCCTCGACCTGCCGGTCACCGACGCCCCGCCCGACCGCGACAACGCCGCGCTCGATCTCGCCGACACCGGCCTGTACCCCGTCACGATCGAGATCCTGCGCGACAACGTGACCGCCGCCTCGCACCGCACGTTCGTCGAACGGATCACACCCGGCGGACCCGGCCGCGGCCCGATGCTCCTGTCGGTCGTGGCTGGGCTCCGCGCCCCCGGGCCCGACGTCACCGAGCAGGAGCGTCTCGCCGCCCGCCCGCAACTGATCGAGTTGGCGGCCGCCGCCCGCGCGGTCGACGGCACGATCACGGCGGCGATCCCGCCCTCGATCGCCGAGCGCGTCCTCACCAACGACCCCGAGCTCGCCACCGAACTGGCGACCGCGCTCGCGCCGGGCGAGCTGGTCGAGCTCCCCACCTACCCACTGGACCCCTCATCGGTGGCCGCCGCCGACGCCGCCAGCACCTCGGTGGCCGCCGGTTCGCACCCGCCGCTCGCCGCCCAGCTCGTCCGCG
>JAEZFY010000081.1 GCA_023417265.1 Actinomycetes bacterium
ACTCACCGGTTGCCCCGGCGACGCATGGCTGCCTGCGTGGCAGGCAGCCAACGCGGCCGCCGAGCAGGCGTTCGACGCACTCGTCACCGAGTCGGCGGTCCCCACCGATCCGGGCGTGGCTCGCACCGTGGCCGCCGCGATCGGTGACGACACCGAGCTGGTGGTCGCCGCGTCGATGCCGATGCGCGACCTCGAGTGGTTCGGTGGGGCGCCGGCACGGGCGCTCGTCAATCGCGGCGCCAACGGCATCGACGGGGTGCTGTCGACCGGGCTCGGCGTGGCGGTCACCGGCCGCCCGGTCGTGGCGCTGGTCGGCGACATCGCCTACCTGCACGACAGCAACGCCCTGCTCGCCGCCGCCCAGGCGGGCGCCGACCTGCGGGTCGTCGTCGTCGACAACGCCGGGGGCGGGATCTTCTCGTTCCTGCCCCAAGCCAGCGCGCTCGCCCCGGAGCGCTTCGAAGCGCTGTTCGGCACGCCGCACACCAGCGATCTGTGCGCGCTGGCCCGGGCCCACGGCATTCCGGCCGCCACGGTGGTCACGCTCGATGAGCTGGCCGCCGCCGTGCGCCGCCCTGGACCGTCCGTCACGCGCGTCGCCACCGACCGCGCCGCCAATGTCGCCGTCCACGCTGCGTGGCACGCCCGGGCCGTGGCACGCTCGGCTCGATGACACCCGCCAAGCGCCCATTCCGGTTCGCCGTACAAGGCGGCCCGTTCGCCGACCCAACCGCGCTCGCCGAGCACGCCCGCACCGTCGAGTCGTTGGGCTATGCCGAACTGTGGACCGCCGACCACATCGGCTCGGTCGACCCACTCGCCCCACTGCTCGTCGCCGCGCTCGCCACCGAGCACCTGCGCGTCGGTCCGCTGGTCCTCAACAACGAACTCCACCACCCGGCGTTGCTCGCCCGCACGGCGGCCACGCTCGACCGGCTCAGCGGCGGTCGCCTGACGCTCGGGTTCGGAACCGGGTATCAGCGCAGCGAGCACACCGCCACGGGCATCGAGTTGCGCCCACCCGGCCCCCGCGTCAGCCGGCTCGGCGAGTCGCTGGCCGCCGTCCGCACCCTGCTCGACACGGGCGCCGCCCACCTCGACGGCGAACACCACACCCTGGCAATCGACGATCTCGGTGTCCGGCCCGTCCAAGCCCACGTGCCGTTCCTGATCGGCGGGCACGGCCGCCGGGTGGTCGCCCTCGCCGGGCGCTACGCCGACATCTTCCAGTTCACCGGCCTCGCCCATGCCGCCGACGGGGCGATCAGCATTCCCGGTTTCGACCTCGGCGAACTCGAGTTGCGTGCGGCGTGGCTGGGCGAGGCGGCCGGCGACCGCGACGCCGAGATCGAACGCTCGGCGCTCGTCCAGGCGCTCGCCGTCGACGGCGCGCTCACCAACGACTTCGGGCTCGACGCGGCGACGCTCGCCGAGGTGCCGTTCGTGCTCGCCGGCAGCGTCGCGCAGATCATCGACAAGCTCGAACGGCTGCGCGAGCAGCTGGGCATCACGCACTACGTCGTGCGCGACCCCGAGCAGTTCGCACCGGTGGTCGCCGCGCTCGCCGGGCGGTGACGTCTACGGGCGCACGATCGCGCTGAGCATCGCCTGGAACTTGGCCTGCGTCTCGGCCAGTTCGGCGAGCGGTTCGCTGCCGGCGACGATGCCGCCGCCGGCCACCAAGCGGGCACTGCGGCGATCGGCCGACAGTTCGGCGCAGCGCAGGGCGACCGCCCACGTGCCGTTGCCGCGCGCGTCCACCCACCCGACGCACCCGCCGTACGGGCCGCGCTCAAACCCTTCGACGTCGGCGATCAACTGCAACGCCCGCTCACGCGGATAGCCGCCGACGGCAGGCGTCGGCTGCAGGGCGCGGACGAGCTCGATCACGGTCGGCGCCGGGCGCGATAAGCGCCCTTCGGCCTGCGAGCCGAGGTGCTGCACGTTGGCGACCTTGACGATCGACGGCTCGGGCGCCCAGTCGAGGTAGCTGCAGTAGGGGAGCAGCGTGTCGCGCACCATCTCGATCGCGATCCGGTGCTCGATCTGGTTCTTCGGGCTGGCCTGCAACTCGGCGGCGAGCTCGCGGTCGAGTTCCGGGTCGCCGGTGGTGCGCGTCGTGCCGGCGAGCGGGTGCGCCCGCACGACGTCGCCGTCGACCTCGACGAGCAACTCGGGCGAGGCCCCGACGAAGCCGTCGATCGAGAACCGGTAGCTCGAACCGAACGTCGCCTTCAGGCGGCGCAGCACGGCATGCACGTCGATCTGACGGTCCGACTCGACGAAGATCGGGCGGGCGATCACCGCCTTGTCGAGCTCGCCCGCGCGTACCGCCTCGCGGGCCACGGCGACGGCCTCGAGATACACGTCGACGTCGACGCCGGGGCGCAGCGTGTACGCGGCCGCGGTCGGCTCGGGTTCGGCGGTGTCGAACACATCCAACTCGGGTTCGTCGATCGACGTCACCCACGCCCGCCCGGCGGCGTCCTTGCCGACCACGACGGCAGGCACGATCAGCTCGGCCGCCGCGCCGGGCAGGAACGGCACGCTGCCAATCGCGATCGGGCCCGGCGTGCCGCCGACGCGGTCGTCGTGATCGATTCCGGCGAGGAACTCCACCGCCTCGTCGACGCCGACCCGGGCGACCTCGCCACGCCCGGCGAAGCCGACGCCGTCGCGCACGAACAGCGTGCCGCTGCGGCGGGCGACGTCGTTGAGATCGAGATGGATGTCGAGCGGGACGGTGACCGCGCGCATCACGCCCGAGTGCCCGTGAGCAGTTGCGTCAGGCCACCTGACAGCCCACGATGGGCGACGTCGTCGAACCCGGCGGCCCGCAGCAGCTCGACCAGCTCGGCGGGCTCAGGCAGGTAGGCGACGCTGCGCGGCAGGTAGCGGTACGCCGGCCCGTCCGACAACAGCGCTCCGATGCGCGGCACGATCTTGCCGAAGTACACCTGGTTCCCGGCCCGGATCAGCGGATTGCGCGGCACGCCGACGTCGAGCAGGGCGACGCGCCCGCCGGGCCGGACCACCCGGGCGAGCTCGCCGAAGAACGCCGCCAGGTCGGTGAGGTTGCGCAACGCGAAGCCACATGTGACGCCGTCGGCGGCCGCCTCGGGAACCGGTAGACGGAGGATGTCCGCCTGGCAACGCGGGGCACCGGAGCGGTCGGCGCGCAGCATGCCGTGGCTCAGATCGAACGCGATCGGCGTGTGCCCCGCGCGGCGCAGATCGAGGCACAGGTCGCCCGTGCCAGCCGCCAGGTCGAGCACGATCGACCCGTCGGGGAGGGCCAGGCTGCGCACCGCCGTGCGCCGCCAGCGGACGTCGAGCCGGAACGTCATGATCCGGTTGACGAGGTCGTAGCGCGGAGCGATCGCGTCGAACATCTCGCGCACGGCCTGGCGCTTGTCGTCGCCCTCGGGAAGCGTGTCGCGGTCCCACGAGTTGCTCGGCGCGGCCATCCCCCGGAGGCTAACGGTCGCCACCCGGCCGCAACCGCCCAGCGGCACGGCAACGGGCAACCTGCGCCGACGAGCAACCGCCGACCGGCCCCATAGGGTTTGCGGAATGGCCGCATTCGAGATCTCCGACGCCGGGCGGCGCGTGCGGGCGGACCCGCACGACCCGGCCTTCTACAACGATCCGTACGCCCTGTACCGGGCGGTTCACGCCGACGCCGGCGAACGCGGTGTGGCCCCCGCGTTCGAATGGGACGAGTACGGGTTCTGGTGCCTGGCCGGCTTCGAAGAAGTGTCGGCGCTGTTGCGTGACAAGCGCTTCGGCTTGGCGCCGGGGTTGCCGCCGCGCACCGAGCAGATCGCCAACTGGTGGGAGACCGAACGGTGGTCGCTGCTGGCGATCGATCCTCCTGAGCACACGCAGATGCGCGGGCTCGTCAACCGGGCGTTCCTGTCGCGCCAGATCGAGCGGCTACGGCCCCGCATCGCCGAACTGGCCAACGAACTGCTGGCCACGGTGCGCGCCCGGGCCGCGGAGGGGCCGGTCGACCTGCTCGCCGAGTACGCCGCCCCGCTCCCGGCGATCGTCATCGCCGAGCTGATCGGGTTGCCGCGCAGCGACGCCCGCCAACTCCTCGACTGGTCGAACCGGATGGTGCGCATGTACATGTTCGCGGCGACGCCCGCGGAACGCGCGGCGATCGAGGCCGACGCCGACGGCGCAGCCAGAGAGTTCACCGAGTACCTGCGGGCGGCGATCGCCGAACATCGGGCGACGCCGCGCAACGACCTGCTGACGCACATGCTCGAAGCCACCGAGGACGGCGCCCCGAACGGTCTGCGCCTCACCGACGGCGAAGTGATTGCCACGGCGATGCTGCTCCTCAACGCCGGCCACGAAGCGACCGTGCACACCACCGGCAACGCCGTGCGGCTGATCCTCGCCAGCGGCTACGACCCGGCCGACTTGTTCGCCACGCCTGAACAGACGGCGGCGACGGTGGAGGAGTGCTTGCGCTTTGACGCCCCGCTGCACCTGTTCACGCGCTACGCCCTCGAGGACGTCCCGATCGACATCGGCGGCGAGTGGCTGCTGACCGAACGCGGGCAGAAGGTCGGGGTGCTCCTCGCTGCGGCCAATCGCGACCCTCGGCGGTTCGCCGACCCGGACCGCTTCGACCCCTTCCGCAACGACGCCGGCAACATCAGCTTCGGCTTCGGGATCCACTACTGCATCGGCGCGCCGCTCGCCCGGATCGAACTCGAGACGTCGCTGCGTGCGGTCTTCGCCGACCTCGACAGGTTCGCCCTCAGCGAACAACCCGCGTATCGCGACATCTTCCACTTCCACGGTCTCGAGCGCTTGCTGATCGAGACCGCCGGGGCTCAGTAGCCGAGCCGCTGCACCCGATCGGGACGGCGCTGCCAGTCCTTGTCGACGCGCACGCGCAACTCGAGGAACGCACCGGGCGGGAGCTGCTCGCGGGCCTTCTGCCCGACCGCTTTGAGGTTCGCCCCGCCCTTGCCGATCACCATGCCCTTCTGGCTCTCCCGCTCGACCACGATGTCGACGCGGATGCGCGGCCACTCCCACTCGGTGACCTGGGTCGCGATCGAGTACGGCAACTCGTCGCGGGTGATCGCCAGAAGCTGCTCGCGAACGAGTTCGGCCACCCATTGCTCCTCGGGCATGTCGGTGAACTCGCCGTCGGGGAAGAACTGCGGCCCTTCGGGGAGGCGCGCGACGAGATGCTCGACGAGTGCCGGCACCCCGTCGCCGGTGCGCGCCGACACGGGGAAGTAGGCCGCCGCCCCGAGCGCGCCTGCCGCGGTGAGCATCGCCATCACCTGCTCGGGCCGAGCCCGGTCCGTCTTGTTCACGATGACGACCGCGTCCGTCATGGCGAGCCGCTCGGCCACCCACCGGTCGCCCTTGCCGAACTGCGTCGTGGCGTCGAGCACGAGGCACTGGACGTCGACGTCGCTGGCCGAGTCGAGTGCAGTGGCGTTGACGCGCTCGCCGAGCGCCGACACCGGCTTGTGCAGACCGGGGGTGTCGACGAAGACGAGCTGCGCGTCGGGTCGGGTCAGGACCCCCATGACGCGGTGCCGCGTCGTCTGGGGCTTGTCGGAGACGATCGAGATCTTGCGCCCGCAGATCGCGTTGACGAGCGACGATTTCCCGACGTTGGGGCGCCCGACGAGCGTGACGAAACCCGACCGGTGGGGGGCCGCCGGTGCGCGGTCAGGGTCGGTCGGCCGGTTGCTCACCCGCTCAGGGTACGTGCCAAGATCCGTGGCATGTCACCACGCGTCATCGACGGTCCCGACGAACTCAAGTCCCTCGTGGGCGAGCACCTCGGCTACAGCCCGTACGTCGAGATCACGCAAGAGCGCGTCAACCAGTTCGCCGAAGCCACGGGCGACTTCCAGTGGATCCACGTCGACGTCGAGCGGGCCAACGCCGAGAGCCCCTTCGGTGGCCCGATCGCCCACGGCTACCTCACGCTGTCGCTCGGGCCGATGCTGTACCCGAAGATCGTCCACCTCGGCGGGTTCAAGATGGGCGTCAACTACGGCGCCAACAAGGTCCGCTTCCCGGCCCCGGTCCCCGTCGGGGCCAACGTCCGGCTCGGCGTCAAGCTGCTGGCGGTCGACGACGTCGCCGGCGGTGTGCAGACGACGATGGAATTCACGTTCGAGGTCGAGGGCGCCAGCAAGCCGAGCTGCGTCGCCGAGATCCTTTTCCGCCAATACACCTGACCGACGGGTCAGGCGTTGACTTCGGTGAGCAGGCCGCGGTCGACGTCGTAGACGAAGCCGCGGACGTTGTCGCGGAACGGGACGAACGGACTCATCTGCAGCCGGCGGATCGATTGCGCCGTGTCGGTGAACGGGTCCGTGAACGACTCGAGCGCCCACAACGGCTTGATCCCGAGCTCTTCCTCGAGTTCGGCCTTGAAGGCATCGTCGGTGACCTTCTGCAACCCGCAGTCGGTGTGGTGTAACAGAATCACCTCGCGCGTACCGAGCAGGCGCTGGCTCAGGCACAGCGATCGGATCACGTCGTCGGTGATCACCCCGCCGGCGTTGCGGATGACGTGCGCCTCGCCGTGGCCCAGCCCGAGGATCTCGAAGATGTCCATGCGTGAGTCCATGCAGGCGACGATCGCCAGCTGACGGCGGGGGGCGACGGGCAGGTTCCCGGAATCGAAGCGGGCCGCGAAGTCGCGGTTCTTGGCGAGCAGTTCGTCGGCGTTCGGGGTGAAGTCGGCGCGCACGGAACGACCGTACCGGACGTCCCGTCGCGCTACCTCAACGATCGCTCCACGGCGTGCCGTCGGCGGGCCGTACGGCGAACTGCTGGGGCGCTCTGATCGGGCGGGCGCCCGACCAGACCGGCAGCAGCGTTCCCGACGCTCGCGAGTAGACGTTCAGTTCGCCCTCGGCGAGGAACATGGCGAACTGGCTGTCGCTCGTCCACTGCGCGCCCGACAGCCACCCGAGCGGGTCGATGTCGAGCGGTGCGCTGGTGGCGCTGACGAGATTGATCAGGGTCGGCTGGAAGGCGACGAACCGGTTGCGCCCGACGCCCTCGGTGACCGGCACCAGAACGAACGCGAGCATCCCGTCCGGCGAGATCGTGGCGCTCGTCGGCCACCAGCCGATCGGTTCCAGACGTATGCCGTCGAGCACCGCCGGGAGCTCGCGCCGCTCACCGCTCGTGCGGTCGACGACCCAGTACGTGCACGTCATCGACTCGTCGCACTCGTGGACGAGCGCCACCGTCGGGCCAAGCGCGACGACGTCCCCGGTGGTGAGCCGCGTCGACCCCGCTGGCCCGATCGCGAACGCGCCGCCCGGCATCTCGACGAGGAATGTGCCGTCGGCATCGACGTGCACGGGAACTCGCGGCACGGGCACCGTGACACCGGTGGGGGCACCGGTTGGGTCGAGCTCGATCATGTTGCCCGGGCCCGCCAACGAGAGCGCCTCGTCCGATTGCCACATCGTCGCCGCGCCCTGCGCATGGAGCACGTTCCATGCACTGAAGTCGTTCACCCAGTACGGATCGGAGTTGCCGTCGCGGTACGCGAGGGCGCGCTCGGTCGATCCGTTGGGGATCAGCACCCACCCGTTGCCGGCGAACAGGCGGCCCATGTCGCCGCCGCGTGGTGCGTCGATCGTGGTCATCGTGTTGCTGGCGAGATCGATGAAGCGCAGGTTGCCGAGCCCGTCTTCGGTGACGATCTCGTAGGGGAGCCCGATCAGGCTCGGCTCGATGTCAGGGATCGGTGAGACCACGTCGGGCCTCGGCGCGGCGGTCGTCGACGTGGGCCGCAGACGCTCGCGGTCGGGGCTCGTCGTGATCATCGGCGGTTCCGGCTCCACGAGCGCTGGATCGTCGGCGAACGTCGCTGTCGGGGCCGAGCTCGCTGGGCTCGACACGGCGGTTGCGGCGGCCGGCGCGGGGTTCCCTGCACGCCCCGCGACCCAGCCGACTGCGAGGCCGAGCACACCCGCGACGGCGGCGATCGCGGCTGGTCGCCGCCACGCTCGGCGATCCGCGCGGTCGGGTTCCGGGGGTTCGTCGGCTGGCGGCCCCGCAACGGGCGTGATGGTGACCGGCTCGCGTTCGCCCCGGAGGCGACGACGCGATGGCGCGTGCTCGACCAGCTCGATCTCGATCGGTTCATGGCCGGGCACTTTCTCCATGCTCGCGCGCCGTCTGCCCCGGCGGGCAGGCGTGCTGCGATGATCGGCGCATGATCGAAACCGAGGTCGACCTCACCACCGCCGACGGCACGATGAAGACGTTCGTGTACCACCCCGAAGTCGGTGGGCCGCATCCGCTCGTGCTGTACCTGATGGACGCGCCGAGCATCCGCCCGGCGCTCAAGGACATGGCGTCGCGGCTCGCCACGGCCGGCTACTACGTGCTGATGCCGTACCTGTTCTACCGAGCGGGCCCCTTCCGCGAGTGGGACGTCGACGACTTCGACATGCACGACCGGTTCGAGATGATGCAGACCGTGTCGCCGACCGGGATCCTCACCGACGCGGCCGCGCTGCTGGATCACGCCGACGCCGACGCCGCCGCTGACACGACGCGGTTCGGGGCCGTGGGGTTCTGCATGAGCGGTGGCTTGACCCTGTCGATCGCCAAGGCCTACCCCGGACGGATGATGGCGGCCGCCGGCATCCACTCGGCACGGCCGGTACGCGACACCGCCGACTCACCGCACCTCGGGCTCGAGCAGGCCACCGCCGAGGTCTATCTCGGCTGGCCCGACAACGACGCCACCGCACCGGAGGAGTTGCGCCCGGTGCTGACGGCCGCCCTCGATGCGGCCGGGTTGACGTGGACCATGGACACGTACGCCGATGCCGTGCACGGCTACGCCCCGGCCGGCCCGCGCTACAACCGCTACGCCAGCGAGCAGCACTGGGAACGGGTCCACGACCTGATGTTCCGCCAGCTGCGCCAGGTGTCGTCGCGCTGACCCGCCGGGCGGAGGCTGCGCAGGGCCGCGCAG
>JAEZFY010000088.1 GCA_023417265.1 Actinomycetes bacterium
CCGCCCCGGGGGTGGCGCTGGCCAACCGGGGCGGGGGGGGCCGCGTCCGCCCCGCGCGGGTGCGGGGCGCGCACGGCCGCAAGGTCGTCGCGGGTGCTCGCCGCACCGGCGTCGTCGCCGGTGGACGGTGGCTCGGCGGCCGCCGCATCCCCGATCGCGAGCATCGCCAGCACGGCCCCGATCGTCACCGTCTGGCCGGGCGCGACGAGCACCTCGGTGATCGTGCCGCGGGCACCGGCGCGGACCTCGTGGTGCAGCTTCATCGACTCGACGAGCGCGATCACGCTGTTCGCCGCGACCGGGTCGCCGGGGGCGACGTCGACGGCGACGACGGTGCCGTGCAGTTCGGCGACGACGGCGTGCACTTCCACGCCGGCGATGATGTCAGGCGCGCTTGCGCCCGACGCCGTCGTAGCTGAGGCCGGCCGCCCGCACGGCGGCCGCGTCGAGCAGGTTGCGGGTGTCGACGACCGCTGCACCGCGCATCGCCGCGGCGATCTTCACCGGGTCGAGTTCGGTGAACTCGGGCCACTCGGTGAGTACCACGGCGACATCGGCGCCGGCGAGCGCGGCGAGCGGATCGGGGTGCACGGTGATGTTGGCCAGGCGGGCCTGCTGGTGGCTGCTCAGCTCACCGGCGGTGGTGGGGTCGTAGGCCGCGACGTCGGCACCGAGCGCGACGAGGCGCCGCAAGATCGCCAGGCTCGGCGACTCGCGCAGGTCGTCGGTGCCGGCCTTGAACGCCAGCCCGAGCGCGCCGACCGCGACGCCTTCGAGCGGCCGGTACCCGGCGACCCCGCGCCCGACCGCATGGGCGACCTTGCGCACCATCCGCTCGTGCTGCTCGTCGTTGACGGTGATGACGCCGCGCATCATCGAGAAGTCGTAGCCGTGCTGGGCGGCGATCGCGACCAGCGCCCGGCTGTCCTTCGGGAAGCACGAACCGCCCCACCCCGGACCGGGCCGGAGGAACTGGCCACCGATGCGCTGGTCGGAACCGATGCCGGCGACGACCGCTTCGACGTCGGCGCCGACCGCCTCGCACATCGCCGCGATCGCATTGACGAACGAGATCTTCATCGCCAGGAAGCCATTGGCGGCGTACTTGATGGTTTCCGCCGAGGCCGCGTCCGTGATCAGCACCGGGGCCTCGAGCGCCGCGTACAACGCACCGACGCGCTCGGCCGCGGCCCGGTCGTCGGAGCCGATGACGACCCGGTCGGGGTGCAAGAAATCGTGCACGGCGGTGCCTTCGCGGAGGAACTCGGGGTTCGACACGACGCTCACGTCGGGGCGCTCGAGCACCCGCTCGACGACCAGCGTGGAACCCACCGGCACGGTGGACTTGTTGATGACGACCGCGCCCGGCCGGAGCACCGGGGCGATCTCGGCCGACGCCGCGGCGACGTACGACAAGTCGGCCGAGCCGTCGTCGTCCTGCGGCGTCGGCACACACAGGAACACGAACTCGGCGTCGGCCGCGGCGGTGGCGGCACCGACCACGAACGACAGGTTGCCGGCCGCGACCGCGTCGTGGACGATCGTGGCCAAGCCCTCTTCGACGATCGGGATCTCCCCGGCGCGCAACTGGGCGACCTTGTCGGCGTCGATGTCGGCGCACACGACCCGCAGCCCGAGGTGGGCCAGGCAGGCACCCGTGGTGAGCCCGACATAACCGGTGCCGACGACGGCGATCGTGGGGCGGGCGGCGACGTTTTCCACGGCCGAGACGCTAGCTGAGAATCCGCACCGGCCCCCGGGCTCGCCACTACGGTCGCAGGCGATGATCGGTCCGGTGCTCACCGGGTGCGACCCCGACGACGACTCGCTGTGTGGCTGGGTCGGGCGGCGCACCGGCAACGACGATCTCGCCGACGTCGTCGACTGGCTGCTCGCCCGCCCCGCCAAGATCGTCGCGATCCTGCTCGTCGCGTGGATCGTCGCCCGGATCATCCGCCGCCTCATCCGGCGCTCGGTGCCACGGCTCTACGCCACCCACGAACCCGCCCGCGAGCGGCTCGGCAAGCTCGGCATCAGCGTGCCCGAGATCATCGCCGTCGAACTGTCCGACCCGCGCCGGCGGGCCCGCGGCGAATCGATCACCGCCGCCCTGACGAGCACGGCCACGGTCGTCGTCTGGGTGATCGCCCTGTTGATGGCGCTCGGGGTGACGGGCATCAACATCGGTCCCCTGCTGGCCGGGGCCGGGGTGGCCGGCGTCGCCCTCGGGTTCGGGGCTCAGAGTGTCGTGCGCGACTGCCTGGCCGGGCTGTTCATGCTGATCGAAGACCAGTACGGCATCGGCGACGTGGTCGACCTCGGCGAGGCGTCGGGCGTGGTCGAGCGGATCCATCTGCGCACCACCGTGCTGCGCGGCGTCGACGGCACCGTGTGGCACGTGCCCAACGGCGTGGTCCAGCGGGTCGGCAACAAGAGCCAACTGTGGTCGGTGGCCGTGCTCGACGCCAGCGTCGCCTACCAGACCGACGTCGGCCGGGCCCGCCAACTCCTGCACCAGGCAGCCGATGAGGTGTGCGCGAGCGAGCGCTTCCGGCCGAGCGTCATCGAGCCTCCCGAAGTGCTCGGCGTCGAGGCGCTCGGCGTCGACGGCGTCACGCTGCGGCTGATCGTGAAGGTCGAACCGGGTACCCAATGGGCGCTCCAGCGGGCGCTGCGCGAACACGTCAAGGAAGTCTTCGACCGGGAGGGCATCGAGATCCCGTTCCCGCAGCGCACCGTCTGGACGCGGGTACCGCCGACGGCAGCCCGCTCAACTGCCGCCGACGCCGAGCCGACAGACGGAGAGACATGATCGCCGTACTCGCAGCCGCCGTGGTGGCGGGGATGCTCGACCGCCCTGCCACCACACCGTTGGCGATCGCCGTTGCGGCCGTCGTCGCCGGATTCGCCCTGCACGCCTGGGCCGGTTGGTCGACGCGGCCACGGCGCCCGCAACCCGGCCCGCCCGAGCGTCCGGCGAACCTCCCCGGCGGTGCCGAACCGGCCGCCGTGGTGGGCCACCTCACGAACGGCTTCGCGGTCCCCCGCGCGGCGGTGCCGGCGACGGTGCTCGATCTCGCCGCTCGCGGCTGGGTGCGCCTCGCCCACACCGACGGCGAGTTGATGGTGGTCACGCGCAGCGCCGGAGCGGCCGCCGGCGACGTGTTGCGCCCGCACGAGCAGATGGTCCTCAATCATCTGTCGGCGCGGGCGTTCAACGACGTCACGTCGGGAGCCACGCTCGCCGTCAGCCAGCGCCGGCTCGGACGGCGCTGGTTCCACCGCTTCGACGCCGCCGTCGCCGCGCTGGCCGAGCAGGCCGGCTTGGCGGCTCGGCGCTACACCGCC
>JAEZFY010000157.1 GCA_023417265.1 Actinomycetes bacterium
CAGTTCGGCGAGCGCCCGGATCGCCGTGTCGAACCCCTTCCGCGGCACCAGCCGCGACACGCCGCGCAGCACCCGCCCGTCGACGGGCAGACCGAACTCGCGCCGGGTCGCCGCCCGGGCTGTGGCGTCCGCCGGTTGAAAGCGGTGCAGGTCGACACCGGGCGGGACGATCGTGGTGGCGAGCGGCCGCCCAGCCGCGCGCTCAGCCTCGGCGGCCGCGTACTCGCCGGCCGAGATCACCGCCCGGGCGTGGCGCAACACGTGGCCGAGCGCTTGCTGTGCTCCCGGCACCCGGCCGGGCACGGTGACCTCGGCCCCGTGCAGCACCACGTCGTAGGGCAACGCCAGCGACGGCCCGACCATGCCGAGCGGCACGGCCGGGTCGAGGACCACCAACTCGGCACCGAAGCGACGCGCCAGGCGATCGATCCGGCGCACCATCAGGGGGTGCGGCAGCAGCGCGAACTCGCGGATCCGCTCGATGAGGTACGGCTCGCCGGCGTCGAACTCGGCGGCGCCGCGGTACGGGCTGGTGAGGACCGCGAACTCGTCGGGCGGCAGGCGCCGCCACCACTCCCAGAGCAACGACTGAATCCCGCCGATCTTGGGCGGATAGTCGTTGGTGGCGAGGATGTGCTTCATCGTTCCGCCAGCCGGTGCTGCGCCCACCGGGCGTGTTCGGCGAGCAGGTCGTCGGGGCCGTCGGCGTAGCGCTGGAGCACCGTGCGCGTGCGCGGGTCGGCGGCGTCGCCGGTGTTGCCCAGCACGACGAGCGCGTTACGGCGCCACCAACGCGGATCGCGGTCGGCGAGATACCAGCGGCCATGGCGTTCGAGCAGGGTCGCGTCGTCGGCGTCGAGCAGGTCGAGCACGGCGACCCACGCCTGCGGTGCGTCAGGGGTTCCCGGCGCGTCCCGGCGCGGCCCGCGGCGAACCGACGGCGGGCACACGGTTTGGCAGTCGTCGCAGCCGTACAGTCGGTCGCCGAGCGCGGCGCGGTACTCCTCGGGGAACGTGCCGGGACGCTGCACCAGCCAGGCCAGGCAGCGGTTGGCGTCGACCACCCCCGGGGCCACGATCGCCCCGGTGGGGCACCCGTCGAGGCAGCGCCGGCACGCCCCGCAGGCGTCGGCGACCGGTTCGCTGATCGGATACTCGGCGGTGGTGACCACCGAGCCGAGCACGAAGAAGCTGCCTTCGCCGGGGAGCAGGATGTTGGCGTTCTTGCCGAACCAGCCGAGCCCGCCGAGGTAGGCGACCTCGCGGTCGACGATCGAGTTGTCGTCGGCGAATGCCACGGCGCGGTGTCCCGCCCGGCGTAGTGCCCGGGCCACGTCGCGCAGGCCCTCACGGAGCGGTGTGTAGTGGTCGGACCACGCGTAGCGGGCGACGCTGGCCCACGGCCCGCCATCGGGGCGCGGCGGCTCGTCGGCCAACCGGTACGGGCGCGCCCCGACGATGATCGAGCGCGCCCCGGCGACCGCCCGATCGGGGTCGGTGGAGCGCTCGGGGTTGCGATACGTGAAGCCCATGTCGGCGTGCAAGCCCGCCGCCTTGCGTTCGTGGAGCGCCGTGCGCGCCCGCTCGAGGACGCTCGCCGGGGCCACGCCGAGCCGCGTGATGCCGTGCCCACTGGCGAGCTCGACGAGCTCGTTCCAGGTCGGGAGCGGATCGGGCCGGCGCACCCCTGCAGCATGTCACGAGGCGCGGTGACGGAGACGGGGCACCAGCCCGGCCTTGACGAACAGCTGCACCACCCGTTCCTGATCGTCGTCGAGATCGAGCAGGTCGGCGTTGGCAACGCCCTCGAGTTCGTCGTCGGCGCGCAGCACGAACGTGACGACGCAGTCGGTGCAGGCCGTGCTGCGCCGCAGCGCACACGAGTCGCAGGCGATCGTGAGATGTCCCATGCCCCGCATTGTCGTGGGGGGATGTGACAACGTTCCGGGCCGGCGCCGGTGGCGCCGTTCAGCAGCAGGCGGCGACGAACGTGGCGCTGGCGATCGTGTTGGCACCTTCGGCGCGGACGTCCCGCAGGACCGCCTTGTCGTCGGTGACGACCACGACCGGCTTGCTCGCCGGCACCTCGGCCACCTCGCTGCGGATCACGTCGTCGGCGATCACGCCGGGCGGCGAGAAACGCACCCGAACGAGCCGGCGCGTGCTCGCGGTGGGCGCCGGGACGCCGTCACCCGCGCCCCCGTCGAACACGATCGTGAGGTCGGTGCCCATCCGCCGGACGACGTCCTCGGCGAGGTTGATGAGACGTTCGCGCTGGGCTTCCAGGTCGAGCTGCGGCCAGGCCTGCTTGGTGACGTTGTAGCCGTCGACGAGCACCGCTGCACCGGCCCGGAGCAAGGACTCGGCTTCCTCGGTCGTGCCGGCCCGGACCCCGCCGGGGCGCACGAGCGGCACGCGCTTGGCTCGGCGTGCCGTGGAGGGGAGGACTGCCGCCGGCTCGAGTTGGCGCTTCAGATCGGCCAGCCGGTCGGCGAGCTCGGCCGACGCCTTGGCGAGGTCGGTGAGGGTGAGCCGCTGCAAGTCGGTCAACGGTGGTGGCGGCGGCTCGCCGGGCTCGGCCCGGAGCGCGGCCAGTGCGGACTGGGCGGCGTCGAGCTTGGCCGCCGCGGCCTCGGCCCGCTGGGTGGCGT
>JAEZFY010000181.1 GCA_023417265.1 Actinomycetes bacterium
CGGCTGGCGGTGGGGTCGGACGCGGCCCGCCGGGACGCGGTTGCCAAGCGCCACGCGCGGGGCGGACGGACGGCCCGCGAGAACATCGCCGACCTGATCGACCCGGGCTCGCTGGTCGAGTACGGGCCCCTCGCGATCGCCAGCCAACATCGCCGCCGCGCCCACGACGACCTGACCCGGCGGACCCCGGCCGACGGGCTGGTCGGGGGCGTGGCCACCGTCAACGGTCACCGCACCGTGGTCATGTCGTACGACTACATGGTGCTGGCCGGCACGCAGGGACACCGCAACCACCGCAAGAAGGACAAGCTCTTCGAGATCGCCGGCGAACTCGGGCTACCGGTCGTGCTCTACGCCGAGGGCGGCGGGGGGCGGCCGGGCGACAGCGACACGGGCGGCGTCACCGGGCTCGACTGCCTCGCCTTCGAGCTGCTCGCCGGGTTGTCCGGGCGGGTGCCGCTGGTGGGCATCGGCGCCGGGTTCTGCTTCGCCGGGAACGCGGCCTTGCTCGGCAGCTGCGACGTCGTGATCGCCACGCGCGACGCGCACATCGGCATGGCCGGCCCGGCGATGATCGAGGGCGGCGGGCTCGGCATGTTCGCGCCGACCGAGATCGGCCCCAGCGACGTCCACGTCGCCAACGGCGTGATCGACCTGCTCGCCGACGACGAGGCCCACGCCACCGCGCTCGCACGTACGTACCTCAGCTACTTCCAGGGGCGCAGCGCCACGTGGGACGTGCCCGATCAGGCCCGTCTGCGCGACGTCGTACCCGCCGATCGGCTGCGCGCCTACGACGTGCGCGCTGCCCTGCACGGCATCTTCGACACAGGCTCGGTGCTGGAACTGCGGTCCGGGTTCGGTCTCGGCATGATCACCGCGCTCGCGCGCGTGGGCGGGTGTCCGGTGGGTGTGCTGGCGAACAATCCGGCGCACCTCGCCGGGGCGATCGACACGCCCGCGGCGGCCAAGGCGGCGCGCTTCTTGCGGCTGTGCGAGACGCACCGCCTGCCGGTGGTGATGCTCGTCGACACACCCGGCTTCATGGTCGGCCCGGACACCGAAGCCACCGGGCTGGTGCGCGAGGTCGGCGACCTGTTCGTCGCCGGGGCCCGCCTGACGGTGCCGACCGTGGCGGTCGTGTTGCGCAAGGCCTACGGCCTCGGTGCGCAGGCGATGATGGGCGGCAACACGAAAGCGCCGCTGGCCTGCGTCGCCTGGCCGACCGGCGAGTTCGGTCCGATGGGGCTCGAAGGCGCGGTGCGGCTCGGGTTCCGCGCCGAGCTCGACGCGGCACCCGATCGCGACGCCCGCTTCGCCGAGCTGGTCGCTCAGCAGTACGAGCGTGGCAAGGCGCTGACGATCGCCGAGTGGTACGAGATCGACGACGTGATCGACCCGGCCGACACGCGGCGCTGGCTCACGATGCTGCTCGACTGAAGCCGCTTCTGGCTGCCCGCCCGGCGCGTCAGCCAGAGAGTCAGGTGGGGAGTGAGTCGAACACCCAGTTGTTGGCCTTGACCGAGGCCATCGTGGCGAACGGTGCGGGGCTGTAGCGGTGCCCGGGGTAGAGCACCACATCGTCGGGCATCAGGGCCAGGCGGCGCAAGCTCGCCACCATCAGCGCCGGATCGCTGCCGGGCAGGTCGGTGCGCCCGCACCCGTCGAGGAACAGTGTGTCGCCGCTGACGAGCTTTCCGCCGGCGGGGTCGTGCACGAGGAAGCACTGGCTTCCGGGCGTGTGCCCGGGCGTGTGGACGAGCTCGATCGCCACCTCACCGACCCGGAGCACGTCGCCTGAGGCGTGGCCGACGAGCTGATCGGCGCCGACGCCGGTGGTGCGGCGGATCCACTCGACCTCGTCGGCCTGGACGTGGATCGGGCACTCGGCGACGGCGAGCAGCTCGGCGATCCCGGCGATGTCGTGCCCGAAGATCGACCCGCCGACGTGGTCGGCGTGGTAGTGGCTGGCGAGCACCCCGGTGACACGCATCCCGTCGGCGCCCACCAGTTCGACGAGCGTGGCGGGGGCATACGCCGGATCGACCAGCACGCACTCGCCGGTGGCCCGGTCGCCGATCGCGTAGGCGAAGTTCACCATCTGCTGGGCGAGCGGATCGGCGGCGGCGAAGTCGCTCCCGGAGAGCAGCTGCCGGAAGTACAGGCGATCGGTCACGGGCGAGTCCACGGCGCGAGCGTACGCTGGTCGGCGTGGAGCGCCTCGAACGGCTTGTCGCCGGTCAGCAACTCGTGTTCGGCGGCGACCGGGTGACCACCGTCAGCGCCGAGCTGGCAGCTGCGTTCCGTGCCGGCGACCGGGTGCTGGTCGACCCGCGCACCGGCGAGATCCTCCACATCCCGGCCCGCGAGCACGCCCGCGCCGACGCCGCGGTGGGCGCCGCCGCGGCCGCGTTCGCCGACCTGCCGCGCTGCTCCGACGAGCAGATCACGGCGTTCTTCCTCGGCTTCGCGGGGCGTCTCGCCGACGACGCCAGCTTCGCGCCGATCGCCGCCGCCAACGTCGCCGACGTCGACGCCGCGGCAGCCCGGGCACGCCCCACTGGTCGCCTCGAACTCACCGCCGACATGCGCGCGGCGATGGTGGCCGGCCTGGCCGGATGGGCCGCCCTGCCCGGCCGCCGCGACGTGCTCGAGCGCACGGTGGCCCACACGGGCTGGTCGGTCGAGGCCCGTCGGGCTCCGCTGGGCGTGGTCGGCTTCGTGTTCGAGGGCCGCCCGAACGTGTTCGCTGACGCGGCTGGCGTGGTGCGCACCGGGAACACGGTCGTGTTCCGCATCGGCTCCGATGCGCTTGCCACCGCGCGCGCGATCAGCGTGCATGCGCTCGCCCCGGCGCTCGCCGACGCGGGCCTCCCGCCGGGGGCGGTCAGCCTCGTCGACGCCCCCTCGCGGGCGGCCGGCTGGGCGTTGTTCGCCGACTCCCGGCTGGCGCTCGCCGTGGCGCGCGGTTCGGGCGCCGCGGTTGCCCAGCTCGGGGCGGTGGCCCGCCAAGCGGGCACCCCGGTGA
>JAEZFY010000196.1 GCA_023417265.1 Actinomycetes bacterium
GTCGGGGGGCGCACCGGCGCCGGCGGCTCGGGAAGCGACCCGCGCACCGCCGGGATCGGTTTCCTCGACCACATCATCTGCCCGGTGCTCGGCGGCTCGCCACCCTACGACTCGTGGCTGGCGCCGCGCAGCGGCGGACGCCTGCACCAAGGCATCGACATGCTCGCCCCGGCCGGCACACCGCTCGTCGCCGTCGTGTCCGGCGTCGTCACCCAGAAGACCAACCGCTTTGGCGGGATCACGATCTCGCTGATGGGCGACAACGGCAACCGCTACTACTACGCCCATCTGTCGGCCTGGGAGGGCGGCAACGGATGGGTGCCGCAGGGCACGGTGATCGGGTACAACGGCGACACCGGGAACGCCACCGGCATCCCGCACCTGCACTTCCAGATCATGCCGGGCAACGGCGTGCCGGTGAACCCCTATCCCTCCATCCTCGCCGCCGGCTGCTGACTCGGGCCAGATCGCCCGATCGCTGCGTTCCGTCTCGGCTCGTTGACCGAAGTCAACGTCGCCTCGCCGCGCCTTGCGCTCGAACGATCTGACGCCGAGTCAGGACATTTGTTGCCTCGTCGGAGGCGGGCTGTGTCGGTGGTCGGGTTTGCCTCGTCGGCTCGGAATCGTCAGCCCATGGTTTTCTGGCCGTCGATGGTTTCGCGGAGGATGTCGGCGTGGCCGGCGTGCTGGGCGGTCTCGGCGATGATGTGGGTGATCACGCGGCGCACCGACCGGCTCGCACCGGGAGGAAACCAGGGGGCTGCGGGAAGCGCGTAGCGGGTGTCGAGGTCGAGCGTGGCGACGAGTTCGTCGGTGCGTGCGGCCACCCGTTCGTACTCGGCGAGCACACCATCGAGGGTCTCGTCGGCGAGCAGCACGAAGCCGTTCCGGTACTCCGCCAGCACGGCCGGGTCGGGGTGCTCCCAGTCGATGTCGGCGTTCATCGCCGACGGGGTGCCGGCCATGAAGTCGGCCCAGCCGGACTCGACCGACGCGACGTGCTTGATCAGGCCGCCGATCGACAGCTCGCTCACGGTTGGGCGCTGGCGGGCCTGGTCGTCGGTGAGCCCGGCGGCTGCGTGGCGGAGGAACGCGCGGTGGGCGGTGAGCGTCTCGAGGAGATCGGCGCGCTCGGTGGTGCTGTCGTGATCGGTCATGCTGGCGACGATTCCAGGCATTGCGGCCAGCTTTCGTCCGCAATCCCTCGACCTTGTTGTCATGGCTGACACCACCGCGCGCACGATGCGGCTGCTCACGCTGCTCCAGCGCCGGCGCTACTGGCCGGGGCCCGAGCTCGCCGACCGGCTGGAGGTCTCGGCGCGGACGTTGCGGCGCGACGTCGAGCGGCTGCGCGGGTTGGGTTACACGGTCGAGTCCGACCGCGGCGTGGAGGGCGGTTACCGGCTGGCGTCGGCCGGGGGTACCGTGCCGCTGCTGGTCGACGACGACGAGGCGGTCGCCCTGGCGGTCGGCCTGCACCTCGCCGCGCAAGGTTCGGTGGAGCTCGCCGAGGCGGCGGTGGGCGCGCTCACCAAGGTGCTCGCCCTGCTGCCGCCCGACCAGCGACGTCGGGCCGACACGGTGCGCGCGGCGACCGCCGTCGCGCCGGGGCTGGCCGCGGCCGGACCGGCACTGGCCGTCCTGGCGGCCGTCGCCGGAGCGTGCCGCGATCGCGTACGGCTCGGGTTCGCCTACGTGGCGGCCGATGGCACGGCGTCCGAGCGCTACGTCGAACCACACGGCCTGGTGGCGATGGGGGCGCGGTACTACCTCGTGGCGTTCGATCTCGACCGTGCCGACTGGCGCACGTTTCGGCTCGATCGGCTCGACGACCCGCGCCCGGCGCGCACCGAGTTCCCGCCGCGCGATGTGCCGTTCGACGACCTGCGCGAGTACGTGCGGCGGGGCCAACGCAACCGCCAGGCGCGACACCGGGTCGTGCTCGACGTCGCTCGCCCGGCGGCCGAGATGGAGGCCGCCTACGGCCGCTGGGTCGAGGTCGCTGATCGCGGCGCCGGCTGGGCGCGGCTGACGATGGACGTCGACGATTTCGTGTGGCCGCTCAACATCGCCGTCAACCTCAGCGCCGAGTTCCGCGTCATCGGCCCGCCCGAGCTGGCGGACCGGGTGGCCGCGGCCGCGGCGGCGTTCAGCGCGGCGGTCGGGTCCGGCTGATCGTCACGGGTTGGCCGGCGGCGAGCTGGCCGCAGGCAGCGTCGATGTCGGTGCCCCGGTTCTGGCGCACCGTGGCGTTGGCCCCGAGTTGTTCGAGCAGGTCGCGGAACTCGTGCACCCGTTTGAGTGGCGATCCCTTGGTGGGGTAGCCGGGCGTCGGGTTGAGCGGGATCAGGTTGACGTGCGCCCGCGGCCGCAATCGGCGGCACAGGGCGGCCAGTTCGGCAGCGTCGGTTGGGCGGTCGTTGACGCCGTCGATCATCGCCCACTCAAAGCTGATCCGGCGGTGCTTGACCTGCAGGTACTCGTTGCACGCGACGAGCAGATCGTCGATCGGGTAGCGCTTGTTGATCGGCACGAGCTCGTTGCGGAGCGCATCGTTGGCGGCGTGCAGCGAGACTGCGAGGTTCACCGGCAGCGGGCGCGTGGCGAAGTCGCGGATGCCCGGGATCAGACCGACCGTCGAGATCGTGAGGTGCCGTGCGGAGATGCCGAGGTCGGCGTGCATGCGTTCTGCGGCCGCCCACACGGGTCCGGTGTTGGCGAGCGGCTCGCCCATCCCCATGAACACGATGTTCGACACCCGGCGCCCGACGCTGCGCGCCCGCCGGGCGGCGCGCACGACCTGCTCGACGATCTCGCCGGTGGTCAGGTGGCGCGTGAAGCCGGCCTGCCCGGTGGCGCAGAACCCACACGCCATCGCACACCCCGCCTGGCTGGAGATGCAGACGGTGGCCCGTTCGGGGTACAGCATCAGGACGGTTTCGATGCGGGCTCCGCCGTCGAGCTCCCACAGGAATTTGACGGTGTCGCCGTTGTTCGACACCGACTCGGTGACGGGTGTCAGTGCCGTGGGTGCGCGCTCGTCGAGCTCGTGGCGCAGCGGCTTGGGGAGGTTCGTCAGCTCGCCCGGCTCGGCGAGTTGCTCGTACAGCCCGCGCCACACCTGCTCGACCCGGTACGCAGGGGTTCCGGCGAGCAGTTCGGCGAACTCGTCGCGGGTGAGGTCGTAACGCGTGCTCAGGCGACGGCTCCCGGGAACACCTCGGCCGCCAACTCGGCGTACTGACGGATCCGCTCGCGCACGACGTCGACCGAGGCGTGCCAGAACGCGGCGTCGGTGACGTCGAGCCCGAACGCCCGCCCGAGCTGCTCGGCCGAATCGATCCCCGCCCGCGACAGCAGGTCGGCGTAGCCGGCCCGGAACCGGTCCGGGTCCTCCTGGTACTTGGCGTACAGGCCGAGCCCGAACAGCAACCCGTACGTGTACGGCCAGTTGTAGAAGTGCGTGCCGTAGTAGTGCGGCTTGAGCAGCCACATGTACGGGTGGCGGGTGGTCAGGTCGATCCCGTCGCCGTAGGCCCGCTCCTGTGAGTCGAGCATCAGCTCGTTGAGTTCGGTGACGCTGAGCGTGCGCCGTTGCCGGCGGGCGAACAGCTCCGACTCGAACAGGAATCGGGAATGGATGTCGACGATGACCTGGGTGGTGCCGGCCAGGTCGACGTCGAGCAGCGCCAGCCGGTCGCCGCCGGTGAGCCGGCTCAGCCCCGACTCGACGGCGAGCGTCTCGCAGAAGATGCTGGCCGTCTCGGCCAAGGCCATCGGCATCCGCTTCTGCAGCGGGGTCCGACCGACCAACGTCGTGTTGTGGTAGGCGTGACCGAGCTCGTGGGCGGTGGTTTGGGCCGAGTCGACCGAGCCCGACCAGTTGAGCAACACGAGCGAGCGGTCGTCGAAGAACTGCAGGCAGAACGCCCCGCCGGTCTTGCCGTCGCGCGGGGCGGCGTCGATCCACGATTCGGCGAGCGCCCGGTCGACGAGCCCGCCGAGTTCGGCGCTGTAGTCGCCGAACGCGGTGCGCACGAGGTCGATCCCCTCGTCCCACGAGATCGTGCTGGCGACCTTGGGCAGGGGGGCGATCAGGTCCCACCACGGCAGCCCGCCGTTGGCGCCGGCCGAGCGGTGCAGCTGGGCTTTGGTGCGCATCCAGCCGCGCAGGTCGGGGAGCGCAGCCAAGATCGCGTCGTTCATCGCGTCGAACGTGGCCCGGCTGACGCTGTTGGCGTAGAGCGAGGCGTCGAGTGGGCTGTCCCAGTGGCGGCGGGCGTTGACGGCGTTGGCTTCGCCCTTGATCGCGTTGAGCGCGGCGGCGACCGGCACGGCGATCGTCGGCCACGCCTCGAGTTCGGCGGCGAAGGCCGCCGACCGGACCGCCGGGTCGGGGTCGGTAGCGAGGCCGCGGACGGCGGGCATCGGGAGCGCCGCCGAGCCGCTCGGCAGCTCGACGGTTGCCGTCAGCTGTGAGGTGACGTCGCGCTGGAGGCGGCTCCACGCGCTCGACCCGGTGACCGACAGTTCGGCGAAGAGGTGCTCTTCGGCTTCGGTCATCTGATGCGCGGCCCGTTCGGCGAGCCGGCGCAGCGGCTCGGCGTGTTCGGCGACCTCGACCGACACGGCGCTGAGCGCGTCGACGCCGAGCGCGTGAACCCAGTCGGCGAGCCGCGACAGCAGCGGGGCGACGGCCGCCTGCTTGGTGGTGATCTCGGCGAGCGCGGCCTGGGCTTGGTCGTCGCGTGAGTCGGTGCTGACGAACGCGTAGGCCGTGGCTGCGGTGACCTGGCCGTCGGTCATCACCCGGTTGTATTCGCGGAGGACGGCATCGGCGGCGCGCCCGTCGTCGTCGGTGACCGGCCGCGGGGCGACGGCGCGGACGTCGTGCTCGTCGAACAGGCCGACGAGCCGGGTGACGTCGGCGCCGATCCGTTCGATCGCGGCCCGGAACGACGGCGCGTCGAGCGATGCGTGGGCGTCGGCGGTGCTCCAGCGCGGCAGCTCGTCGGCGGGGCGGGTGGTGGTCGTCATCGAGGCCCTTTCACCGTGCCGCTGAAGGCGGTGCGGGTGCGGTGGATGTGGAAACCGAGCCGGGTGTACATCCCGAGCGCGGCCTGGTTGGCGGCGTCGACGTACAGGTTGGCGGTGGTGATCCCGCGTTCGGCGAGCGAGTCGAGGCCGGCCAGGGTGAGCTCGCTGCCGAGGCCGCGCCCGGCGAAGTCGGGGTCGGCGGCGATCACGTAGATCTCACCGAGCGCCGGCGCGTCGGCGGTGGCCGGGTGGACCTTGGTCCAGCAGAATCCCGCCAGGCGCCCGTCCTGCTCGTGGAGCCGGAAGCCCTCGGCGGAGAACCAGTCGGCGGCGAGCCGGGTGGCGAGCGTGGCCACCGTCCAGCCGCCTTGCTCGGGGTGCCCGGCGAACGCCCGGTTGTTGACGTCGAGCCATGCGGCCTCGTCGGCGCTGCCGGGGCGGAAGGCGCGCGTCGCGATCGTGGCGTGGCGTTCGTGCGGGAGTGCCCGGCGCATCTCGTACAGCGAGCGTTCGGGGGTGAGGCCGTACGCGGCGGCGATCGCCGTGACGTCGGGCGACGGGTCGTCGACCCACCACGTGACGTGGCCGCCGCCGTCGGCGAGGTGGGCGTCGAGCGCGGTCTCGGCGGCGTCGCCGCGGGCGCTCGGCTGATCGCCGACGACCTCGAGTTCGGCGCCCCCGGCCGTCGCCGACACCTGCGCGTATGCCGCGGGGAGCCCGTCGGGGCCGAGCACGCGCACGCCCACGAATCCCGTCGCGCCACCGGCGAGCAGATCGAGCCAGAGGTGGTCGCTCAGCCCGAACGGGCCGGCGTACGCCTGCAGCTCGGCGAGCTGTCCGGGGTCGGGGCGGCGGACCACCTCGACCACGTGCATGTGGCGCAGGCTACCCACGCTGATGGGCGACGAGATTTCGGTCACATGTGCCCCGAGCTGGTTGCCTTGAGTCACGCAAGCGTGTGAGAATGATGGTCCAGGTTCCCGCCACCTGGAACGGGCGCGTGGCCCCGGCTCCGCCGCTGGGGTCCGCCCACGGATTGAGCGGCCCTCGTCACACCAACGGGGGCCGCTCCCGTCCGCTCCGGTCGGCTCGCCCTAGTGAGCCGTCTTGAGTGCCCGCTGGAGCGAACGTGCGGCCATCGCCAGCTGGCGCTCGGCTTCGTGAATCGTCGTCACGAGATCTTCGCGGTCGCTGCCGAGGAACGGCTCGGCGAGCGATCCGACCCGTTCGCGCAGCCGGTCGACCTGGTCGGCGATCACGTGCAGCTCGGCTGCCACCGCGCCGGTGGAGGGTGCGTCGGGCATCAGCCCAGGCTAGGCGCCCGATCTCTTTCCGGGCTCGGGCGGTCGCCTCGGTAGCGTGGCGCCGATGAGTGCCGGACCCCCTGTTCGCGTGCGCGACGATTTGCGCGCCCTCGCCGGCTACCACTCGCCGCAGGTCGACGTCGAGGTCCGCCTCAACACCAACGAGTCGCCACTCCCGCCGCCGCCTGCGTTCCGCGACGCGCTGGCGGCCGAGCTGAGCCAGATCGACTGGCACCGCTATCCCGACCGCGAGGCGCTCGCCCTGCGCACGGCGATCGGCAACCTGCACGGCGTCGGCCCCGAGATGGTGTTCGCCGCCAACGGATCGAACGAGGTGTTGCAGACGATCCTGCTCGCCTACGCCGGTCCCGGGCGCACGGTGGCGACGTTCGAGCCGACCTATCAGATGCACGCCCAGATCGCCCGGGTCGTCGGGGCGACCGTTGTCGAGGGCGAGCGCGACGCCGACTTCACCCTCGACCCGGCCGAGATCGAGCGCGTCGTCGCCGGCGACCAGCCACACGTCGCCTTCCTCACGTCGCCGAACAACCCCACCGGCCTCGTCGAACCGCGCGAGCGCGTCGAGCAGCTGCTCGACGCGAGCACGGGGCTGGTGGTGGTCGACGAGGCGTACGCCCAGTTCGCCAGCTGGTCGGCGCTCGAACTGCTCGACGAACGTCGCCCGTTGGTCGTCACGCGGACGTTCTCCAAGACGTGGAGCATGGCCGGGGTGCGGCTCGGGTACGCGATCGGTCCGGCGTGGTTCGTCAGCGAACTCGACAAGGTCGTGCTCCCGTACCACCTCGACGCCGCCAAGCAGGCGGCCGGGCGGATCGCCCTGCGGTTCGTCGACGACATGAACGACCGGGTGCGCCTGATCGTCGACGAGCGCGAGCGGATCTCCGCCGCCCTGCGGGCGTTGCCGATCGACGTCACGCCGTCGGGCGCCAACTTCGTCTTGTTCCGCCCGCGCACGCTGCCGGGGCGGCACGTGTGGCAGGGCCTGCTCGACCGCAGCGTGCTCGTGCGCGACTGCTCGGGCTGGCCCCGGCTCGCCGACTGCCTGCGGGTCACCGTCGGCACGCCCGCCGAGAACGACCGCTTTCTCACCGCACTCACGGAGGTCGTGGCATGAGCCACCTGGCACCGCGCACTGCCACCCGCAGCCGCGCCACCAAGGAGACGTCGGTCGAGATCGCGATCGATCTCGACGGCACGGGCACCACCGACGTGTCGACGGGCATCCCGTTCTACGACCACATGCTCGACCAGCTCGGCCGCCACGGCGGCTTCGACCTGACGGTCAAGGCTGTCGGCGATCTGCACATCGACACCCACCACACGGTGGAGGACGTCGCGATCGCGCTCGGCGACGCGTTCCGCGAAGCGCTCGGCGACAAGGCCGGCGTGCGCCGCTTTGCGAGCGGCAAGTACCCGCTCGACGAGGCCCTCGTCGACGTCGCCCTCGACCTGTCCGGCCGCGCCCACGTCGAATGGCACGTCCCGATGCCCGAGGTGCTCCCGCTCGGCAACCCGGCGTTCGACCCGCAGCTCGCCGAGCACGCGGTCACCTCGTTCGCCCAGGCCGCGGCGATCACCCTGCACGTCGAGCTCGTGCGCGGGCGCAATGCCCACCACATCATCGAAGCGACGTTCAAGGGCCTCGCCCGGGCGCTGCGCGACGCCGTGCGCATCGACCAGCCGGGCGGCATCCCGTCGACGAAGGGCGTCTTGTGAGCGGGCCCCGCATCGCCGTGCTCGACTACGGCATCGGCAACCTGCACTCGGCCCACAAGGCGCTCGAACACGTCGGCGCCGACGCGGTCCTCACCACCGACCCCGAAGTGATCGCTACCGCCGATGGCGTCGTGCTGCCCGGCGTCGGTGCGTTCGCGGCGTGCATGGGCGCGCTCCGCGCGACCGGGCTCGAACGTCCGGCACTCGACGCGGCCGCCTCGGGCCGGCCGTTCCTCGGCATTTGTGTCGGCATGCAGATGCTGTTCGACGACAGCGACGAGAACCCCGGCACTCCCGGGCTCGGTGTCATCCCCGGTTCGGTGCGCTGGATCCCGCCCGGGGTCAAGCGCCCACAGATGCAATGGAACCGCCTGATCGTCGACGCCCCCGACGACCCACTGCTCGCCGGCCTCGGTGATCCGTCCGGGGAGGCGTGGGTGTACTTCGTGCACTCGCTGCACGGCGTGCCCCGCGACCCCTCGGTCGTCACGGCCCGCTGCGAGTACGGCACGACGCTCACCGCGGCCGTCCGGCAGGGGAACGTGTTCGCCGCCCAGTTCCACCCGGAGAAGTCGAGCCGCCCGGGCCTGCGCCTGCTCGAGAACTTCGTCGGGCTGTGCGCGGCGGTGCCGGCATGACCGACCTCTACCCGGCGATCGACCTGCGCGGCGGGCGCGTCGTGCGCCTCGTCGAAGGCGACTACGACGCCGAGACCGCGTATTCCGACGACCCCGTCGATACGGCCCTGGCGTTCGCCGCGGCCGGCGCTCCGTGGATCCACGTGGTCGACCTCGACGCCGCGCGCACCGGCGATCCGGCCAACCGCCCGATCATCACCGCGATCGCCGCTGCGCTGGCGGGCTGGGCCAAGCTGCAGACCGGAGGTGGCGTGCGCTCCGAAGCCGACGCCGAGCTGCTCGCGGCCGCTGGCGTGGCGCGGGTGGTGATGGGGTCGGCCGCGGTCGCCGACCCGCCACT
>JAEZFY010000212.1 GCA_023417265.1 Actinomycetes bacterium
GCCACGCCCCGCGGCCAGGCGCCCGTCCGAGCACCGCGACGGGCCCGTCGCCGGCTTCCACGAGCGCGACGCGGACGAGTTCGGGCGCGGGCCGGCGGCGTCCACAACCGACGCACGTGCGCACGGGGATGTGGGCCGCCACGTCACGCTCCAGGCTGCGGATCGCAGAGCGTCACTCCTCGGTGCCTTCGGCCGCGGGCGCAGCCTCGGTGGCGTCGGCCTCGGCGTCGTCGTCGACGAGCACGCCCTCTTCACCGGTTTCGCCCTCGGTGTTGTCGACATCGGACAGCTCGGCGACGTCTTCGGCAACGGCTTCTTCCTCGTCGAGCACGGCGACCACGTCGGCGGGCTCGCCCGACTCGGCGGCCTCGAACTCGGCCTGCGTCATGATCGAGCCGTCGGCGGCGTGCCACTCCATCTCGCCCGTCGAGGGATTCGCCACCCACTCGCCCTCGGCGTACTCGACGTCGTCGTGCGCGAGGTAGCCCCCGGCCGGCACGCCCTCGGCGACCTGCGTCTCGGAACGGATGTCGATACGCACGCCGGTGAGGCGGGCCGCCAGCCGGGCGTTCTGACCCTCACGCCCGATCGCCAGGCTGAGCTGGTGGTCGGGCACGATCACGTCGGCCTGCGTGCCGTCCTCGGAGATGTTGACGTAGTTGACCTTGGCGGGGCTGAGCGCCTTGGCGACGAAGTCGGGAAGGTCCTCGCTGAACGGGACGATGTCGATCTTCTCGCCGCGCAGCTCGTTGACGACCATCCGCACCCGGCTGCCGCGGGCACCCACGCAGGCACCGACCGGGTCGACGTTGTGGTCGTTCGACCACACCGCGATCTTGGTGCGGTGGCCGGGCTCGCGGGCACACGACTTGATCTCGACGATGCCATCGGCGATCTCGGGCACTTCGAGCTCGAACAGCCGCTTGATCAGGCCCGGGTGCGTGCGCGACACGACGATCTGCGGGCCCTTGGCCGTCTTGCGGACCTCGACGATGTACGCCTTGCAGCGGTCGTCCTTGTTGGGTCGCTCGAACGGCACCTGCTCGGCCTGTGGCAACAGCGCCTCGACACGACCGAGGTCGAGCAGCGTGTAGCGCGTGTCGGTCTGGCGGATGATGCCGGTCACGAGGTCGCCCTCGCGGTTGGCGTACTCCTCGAACTTGCGGTCGCGCTCGACCTCGCGGATCTTCTGGCTCATCACCTGGCGGAACGTCTGCGCGGCGATCCGGCCGAGCTCGTCACGCTTGGGTGTGTCGTCACGCTCATTGACCCAGTTGCCGTCCTCGTCGAGGTCGAAGGCCGTGAACGTGAACTCCATCGTGTCGGGGTTGACCTCGACGACGACTTCGTCGGCTGCGCCGGGCCGGCGCTTGTAGGCGCTCGCCAGGGCATCGACGAGGACGTGCAGCAGGTCGTCCTCCGACATCCCTTTTTCCTGGGCGAGAATGCGGATCGCCTCAGTCATGTCGAGATTCGTCACGGTGTCTCCTCCTCGATGAAGACCTCGTCGTCATCGTCGTCGGTGTCGTCGTCGTCGTCGGTGTCGTCATCGTCGGCGTCGGCGTACTCGTCGCCGATCTCGTCGATGTCGGTGTCGTCGTCGGTGTCGTCGCCGTCGTCGGTGTCGTCGGTGTCGTCGGTGTCGTCGGGATCGGTGCCGGCGGCCGGCGCGTTGCGCTTCGACGGCCCCTTGCCGGGCTTGGGGGCGGGGCCCCACTGGAACACGGTCTTGGCGCGCTCGATCTGGCTCAGCGCGACCACCCGCTCGCCGGTGTCGGTGAGCACGGTGGCGGTCGTGTCGTCGGCCGCGACCAGCCGGCCTTCGAAGCGGCGTTGCCCGTTGGCGTCGGGGGCGACCAACCGGATCGTGACCAGGTCGCCGGTCGCCCGGGCGAAATGCTCGGGGGTGCGCAGGGGCCGCTCGATACCGGGGCTCGACACCTCGAGGGTGTAGCGCCCGGGGATCGGGTCGGCGTGGTCGAACTCGCGGGAGATCAGGCGGGTTGCCAGGGCGAGCTGCTCGAGATCGATCCGCTGGCCGGCGTCCGGCCGCGTATCGAGCGTGATCCGCAGGGTGCCGCCGCGTTGTTCGATGTCGTAGATGTCGAGCTGCAGATCGGAGGCAATCGGCTCGACCAGCGCACGGACCTTGTCGAGGACCGGGGACTTGCTCATCTCAATTGCCTCCTTTCACGAAACAAGGCGTGGGCTGGTGCCCACGCCTTCTCGGTACAACACCAATTAGCGGACTCCGAGTATAGCCCGATCTGCGTCCTGTAGGGGCGGGGGGAGGCAGTACAGTCCGGGCATGTCGGCGCTGCCGTTTCCGTCGGTTCCACACCCTGATCGGGTGGCTCCCCCGCCCAGCCCGGGCGCCACGCTCCGCGACGTGGTGGGCGGTGTGCTGCGCGACGAACGCGGCCACCAGGGGCGCACCCTCACCGATGTCGCCGGGCGGGCGGGAGTGTCGGTCGCCTACCTGTCCGAGGTCGAGCGCGGCCGCAAGGACGCCAGCGCCGACGTCCTCGCCGCCGTTTCGGCAGCGCTCGAGCTGCCGCTCCCCACCCTCCTCGACCGAGCCGCTCGACGCCTGACGGTCCACGCCCGCTCCGGCATGTTCGCGCTCGCCGCCTGATCCCGGCCCAGGCACGCGCTGGTGGTGTCGATCGTTGCCAACCGCGCCCGGTCCGGAGCCAAGCGCGAACCGGCCCGTTACGGGCGCAGGGCGTGGTGGGCTCGGGTGCCGATCGAGGCCTGCGGGCCGGGTACGACGTCGGCGAGCCCGTAGGCGACGGCTTGCGGTCCGTGCAGGACGAGCGCGCGATCGGTGTCGGCGCGGACCTGCTCGGTGCTCCGTCCTGTGTGGAGGGCGAGGATCGCCTCGGCCTCGCCGCGGACGCGCTCGATCTCGGCAGCCTCCAAGGCGAGGTCGCTCAGCGCACCGCGCGACACGGGAGCGTGCGGCTGATGGACCAGTACCCGGGCGTGGGCGAGCACGCCGCGCTTGCCCGGTGCGCCGGCGGCGAGCAGGATCGCGGCAGAGTCGGCAGCCTGCCCGACGCACAGCGTCGCCACGTCGCACGGCACGAACTGGATCGTGTCGTAGATCGCCAGCATCGCCGTGTGCGCCCCGCCGGGCGAGTTGATGTAGAGGTGGATGTCGCGCTCGGGTTCCACCGCGGCAAGGTGCAGCAGCTGGGCGACGACGACGTTGGCCACGCCGTCGTCGATCGCGGTCCCGACGAAGACGATCCGTTCCGAGAGCAAGCGGCTGTAGATATCGGACACGCGCTCGCCACGCGCGGTCTGTTCGATGACCGACGGGATCAGGTAGCTGCTCACGAGGCGACTCCGATCCGACGCACCGCCCGCCTCGGGAGCACATCGGCGAGCGACGTCACGACCGCGTCGACGAACCCGTAGTCGCGTGCCGCTTCGGCCGTGAACCAGCGGTCGCGGCCCACGTCGCGGACGACCTCGTCGAGCGGCCGGCCGGTGTGGCGGGCGATGATCCCGCGCATCCGGTCGAGCGTGACCACGAGGTTGGCGGCCTGGATCGCCACATCGGCGGCCGAACCACCGATACCCGCCGAACCTTCGTGCATCAGCACCTGCGCGTTCGGCAGGGCAAACCGCTTCCCCGCGGTGCCCGCACACAGGATCAGCTGGCCCATGCTTGCCGCCAACCCACTCGCCACGGTGACGACATCGTTGGGGATCAACTGCATCACGTCGTAGATCGCCAGCCCGGCCAGCACCGAGCCACCGGGCGAGTTGACGAACAGGCAGATGTCGGAGTTGGGATCGTCGGCCGACAGCGCCAACAGCTCGGCGACGACCCGATCGGCGGACGCATCGGTCACCTCGTCCGACAGCATCACGATGCGGGCGTCGAGCAGGCGGTCGGCCACGGTGCGGGTCGCGTTGACGCTCATGCCGGCCAGCCTGGAGAGGCCACCACGCACACCCACACGATTTCGCCAGCAGCAGAACTCGCCCAGCGGGCAGCCGAGCCGCGGCCCGAAGGGGCCCGATCCGGGCGGGCGGCGGCGGGTATCTTGCCGGGGTGCTCCGGATGTCGACCCTGTTCCTGCGGACCCTGCGGGAGGACCCTGCCGACGCCGAGGTGCCCTCGCACAAGCTGCTCGTGCGGGCGGGCTACATCCGCCGCGCCGCCCCGGGCGGGTACACGTGGCTGCCGCTCGGGTGGCTCGTCTACCAGAACGTCGAGCGCATCGTCCGCGAGGAGATGGATGCGGCCGGGTTCCAGGAGGTCCACTTCCCCGCCCTGATCCCCCGCGAACCGTACGAGGCCACCGGCCGCTGGACCGAGTACGGCCCCAACGTGTTCCGTCTGAAGGACCGTAAGGACGCCGACTACATGCTCGCCCCCACCCACGAGGAGCTGTTCACGCTGCTCGTGAAGGACCTCTACGGGTCGTACAAGGACCTGCCGTTGGTGATCTACCAGATCCAGACCAAGTTCCGGGACGAAGCCCGCCCGCGCGCCGGCTTGCTGCGCGGCCGTGAGTTCGTGATGAAGGACTCCTACAGCTTCGACGTCGACGACGCCGGCCTGCAGGCGTCGTACGACCGCCACCGCGAGGCGTACATCAAGACGTTCGACCGGCTCGGCTTGCCGTATGTGATCGTGTCGGCGATGTCGGGGGCGATGGGTGGCTCGGCGTCGGAAGAGTTCCTCGCCCCGATCGAGGTCGGCGAGGACACGTTCGTGCGCTGCCCGAGTTGCGGTTACTCCGCCAACACCGAGGCGGTGCGCGTCGCCGCGCCGCCCGCGATCGACCTCACCGGAGCCCCCGCGGCCGAGCCGGTCGACACGCCGGGCACACCCACGATCGCCACCTTGGTCGACTTCCTGAACGACGCCCATCCCCTCCCCGACCGGGCGTGGGGGGCCGGCGACACGCTGAAGAACGTGGTCGTCAAGCTGCGCCACCCCGACGGCACACCCGAGGTGCTCGCGATCGGCGTTCCCGGCGACCGCGAGGTCGACCCGAAGCGGCTCGAGGCGCAGGTCGCCCCGGCCGAAGTCGAGCCGTTCGAGGACGCCGACTTCGCCCGCCATCCGGCGCTCGTGCGCGGCTACATCGGGCCGGCTGCGCTCGGCACCCAGAGCGCATCGGGCATCCGCTACCTCGTCGACCCGCGGGTGGTCGCGGGGACGGCGTGGGTCACCGGGAACAACGTCGCCGGCCAGCACGTCCGCGACCTCGTCGTCGGCCGCGACTTCACCCCGGACGGCACGATCGAAGCCGCCGATGTGCGCGCCGGCGACGCCTGCCCCACCTGCGCGACGCCGCTCGAGATGGCGCGGGGTATCGAGATCGGCCACATCTTCCAGCTCGGCCGCAAGTACGCCGAGGCGCTCGGTCTCAAGGTGCAGGGCCCGGCTGGCGAGCAGGTCACCGTGACGATGGGCTCGTACGGAATCGGCGTGTCGCGAGCGGTCGCCTGCCTGGCCGAGACGAATCACGACGAGTACGGCTTGGTGTGGCCGCGCGAGGTCGCCCCCGCCGACGTCCATGTGGTGATCGCCGGCAAGGATCCGAAGGACGGCGGCGTCAGCCCCCAACGCGAAGCCGCCGAGGCACTGGCGGCTGAGTTCAGCGCCGCCGGGCTGCGGGTGCTGCTCGACGACCGCGAAGGTGTCTCGCCCGGCGTGCGCTTCAAGGACGCCGAGTTGATCGGCGTGCCGATGATCGTGGTGGCCGGGCGTGGCATCGACCCTGCCGACCCCGACGCGAGCGTCGTCGAGGTCAAGAACCGGCGCACGAACGAGCGCAGCGACGTCAGCGTCGCCGACGCCGTCGCCCACGTCACCGCGGTCCTCGCCACGCTGCCGTGACGGCCGCCGGCCGGATGCGCGGACCGGTCGCCCGGCACTTGAACCGATCGTGATCTTTCTCCTCGTCATCGACCCGCCGAGGGTGGCGCGGTAACCTCGCCGCACGGCGCGGGATGGGCCCGCATGCACGAGGGACGGGATGCATCACATGGGCGACCAGCGCACCGAGCAGCGCAGCACCGAGCGTCGACCGGTGGGCGGGCTGCAGCTCGCCGTGCCGGACGAGCCGGTCCGGCGCAAGGCGGCCTCGACGATGACGGTCGGCGCGGTCGACGACGCCGCCGAGCGCGACGCCGACGCGATCGCCGACCTCGTGATGCGCCGCGTCGGCAGCGACCGCGACGCTGCCGCACCGGCCACCCATGCCGGCCGCGTCCGACGCGCCGCAGCTCCAGGCGGTGAACGCGCCGCGATCGGTGCTGCCGGGGGTGCGCTCGACAGCGACACCGCCGGCCGGATCCAACGCGCCCGGGGCGGCGGGGCGCCGC
>JAEZFY010000241.1 GCA_023417265.1 Actinomycetes bacterium
CGTCGAGGAGGCGCGGCGCGCCCGCGGCCGGTTCGCTGACGTCGTCGGGTCGATGACCGCCGGACCGTTGCAGGAGCGTCTCGGGGCGCTCGCCGCGCGCATCAACGATGCCGTTGCCGAGACGAACCGGATCGCCACCCGCGGCAACGCCCTCACCGACGCGCTCCACCGGATCGACACCGTCACCCCGGCCGCCGAGCTCGCCCAACTCGAGGCTGCCCACCGCGGCCGCGGGATGTCGCCGACGACCAGCGAGACGATCCGTTCGCTGAAGGCCCAGGTCGCCGCCGGCGAGCGGATCCGTTCCGCTGCCGAGCAGGCCACCGAGCGCTTACGGATGCTCGACGCCCGCTACGACGAACTGGTCGCCCGGGCGGTCGAGGTGAGCCTCGGCACGGGCGACTCGGAAGGCCTCAGCCACGACGTCGACGACTTGGTCACCGAACTCGAGGCACTCCGCCAAGCGCTCGACGACACGCAGACCGCGGCGCTCCCGCAACCGCTGGCCGACGAGCTCGCCGGGCGCACCGAGCGACCGTCGGCTACGTGACGGCGGCCGACCGGGTCGGGTTGTAGGCGAGGTTCGGGCCGAGCAGACGCTCGGCCTGCTCGACACTCACGCCCTTGCGCTCGGCGTAGCTCTCGACCTGATCGCGCTGCACCCGGCCGACGGCGAAGTAGTGCGCCTCGGGGTGCGCCAGGTACAGGCCACTGACCGTCGAACCGGGCCACATCGAGTAGCCCTCGGTGAGCCGCACGCCGGCGCGCTGCTCGGCGTCGAGCAAGCGGAACAAGGTGACCTTTTCGCTGTGGTCGGGCTGCGCCGGATACCCCGGTGCCGGCCGGATGCCCCGGTACGGCTCGCCGATCAGCTCGGCAGGGGCGAACGGCTCATCGGCGGCGTACCCCCACAGCTCGCGGCGGACCTTGGCGTGGAGGTACTCGGCGAACGCTTCGGCGATCCGGTCGGCGAGCGCCTTGAGCAGAATCGACGAGTAGTCGTCGCCAGCGGCTTCGAAGGCTGCCGCGCGTTCGATCTCCTCCGGACCGGCGGTCACGACGAACCCGCCGACGTGGTCGACCACACCGGCGTCCGCGGGGGCCACGAAGTCGGCGATCGACAGGTTCGGCTTGCCGTCGCGGCGGGCGAGCTGCTGGCGCAGGCCGTGCAACGTGACACCCTCGTCGGGCAGGACGATGTCGTCGCCGGGCGATCCGTCGGCGAGCGTCGACCGGTGTGCCCGCCAGAACCCGACGACGGCCCGCGGCTGCAGCCACGCCTCGTCGACGAGCTTGCGCAGCATCACCTGGGCGTCGGCCCACAACGGTCGCGCGGCCTCGGCGTACTCGGCGTGGGCAAGCACGTCGGGGTAGCGGGCGCGCAGCCCCCAGGCGTGGAAGAACGGCGTCCAGTCGATGTAGTCGACGAGGTCGGCGACGGTGACGCCCTCGATCGTGCGCGCCCCGGTGAACGCCGGGGCGACGACCTCGGCCGCGCCGAAGGTGTACGCCCCTGCGTTGCGCTGCGCATCGCCGAGGGCCAGCCGGTTGCGTTCGACCTCGGCGCGCTCGTGGGCGTCGATCACGCGGGCGTACTCGGCGTGGAGTTCGTCGAGGAAGCCCTCGCGTTGGCCGGGCTCGGTCGACAGCAGCTTCGAGATCACGCCTGCGGCCCGGCTCGCATCCGGCACGTACACCACCGGCGACGACGGGTAGGCCGGGTCGACCCGGAGCGCGGTGTGGATGCGCGACGTCGTCGCTCCGCCGACCAGCAGCGGCACCTTGAGCGACTGGCGCTCCATCTCGGCGGCGACGTTGACCATCTCGTCGAGCGACGGGGTGATCAGGCCGGACAGGCCGATCACGTCGGCGTTGTGCTCGCGAGCGGCGTCGAGGATCTGCTGGGCGGGCACCATCACGCCGAGGTCGACGACGTCGTAGTTGGCGCAACCGAGCACGACACCGACGATGTTCTTGCCGATGTCGTGGACGTCGCCCTTCACCGTGGCGAGCACCACGGTGCCCTTCGAATTGTGGCCGGCGACGGCCGTACCGTTGGCGACCGCGAGCGCCCGCTCGGCCTCGAGATAGGGGGTGAGGTAGGCCACCGCGGCCTTCATCACGCGGGCCGACTTCACCACCTGCGGCAGGAACATGCGCCCGGACCCGAAGAGGTCGCCGACGACGTTCATCCCGTCCATCAACGGACCCTCGATGACGGCGACCGGTGACTCGAGTTGCTGGCGTGCCTCCTCGACGTCGACGTCGACGAATTCGCCGATGCCGTTCACGAGGGCGTGCTCGAGACGCTTCTCGACCGGCCACTCGCGCCACTCGCCGTGGCTCCCGGCTGGGCCCTGGACCCCGTCGCTGTCCTCGGCCAGGTACCGCGTGGCGGCTTCGAGGAGACGCTCGGCTGCGTCGCTGCGCCGGGCGAGCACGACGTCTTCGCACAGCTCGCGCAGCTCCGGATCGATCTGCTCGTAGACCGCCAGCTGTCCGGCGTTGACGATGCCCATCCGCATCCCGGCCCGGATTGCGTGGAACAGGAACACCGAGTGCATCGCCTCGCGGACACGCTCGTTGCCCCGGAACGCGAACGACAGGTTCGACACCCCACCGGAGATGTGCGTGAGCGGGAACCGCCGGCGCAGCTCGGCGACCGCCTCGATGAAGTCGAGCCCGTAGCGGTCGTGCTCGGGGATGCCGGTGGCCACGGCGAAGATGTTCGGGTCGAAGATGATGTCTTCGGGCGGGAAGTCGAGCCGCTCGGTGAGCAGAGCGTGGGCGCGCGCGCAGATCTCGACCTTGCGCTCCACGGTGTCGGCCTGACCGTGCTCGTCGAACGCCATCACGATCACCGCCGCGCCGTGGTCGCGGCAGACGCGGGCCTGAGCGAGGAACGCGTCCTCGCCTTCTTTCATCGAGATCGAGTTGACGATCGGCTTGCCCTGCACGCACTCGAGCCCGGCCTCGATGACCTCGAACTTCGAGGAGTCGATCATCACCGGGACGCGGGCGATGTCGGGCTCGGCGGCGATCAGGTTCATGAACGTCACCATCGCCTCACGCGAGTCGAGCAGGCCCTCGTCCATGTTGACGTCGATCACCTGGGCGCCGG
>JAEZFY010000250.1 GCA_023417265.1 Actinomycetes bacterium
CCGCCGGACTGCACCTCGCCGACCGCGGTCGCGAGCAGGCCCAACAGGCCGCCGCCCGAATCGCCGAGCTCGGCGACGTCGCCGCCGTGTACTGCTCGCCGCTCGAACGCACCCGCCAAACGGCGGCCCCGATCGCGGCCGCGCTCGGCCTCACGCCGCGCACCGCCAAAGGCCTGCTCGAAGCCGACTTCGGTGAGTGGACCGGCGCCGAACTGGCGCGCTTGTTCAAGCTCCCCGAGTGGCGCACCGTGCAGCGTGCCCCCTCGACGTTCCGATTCCCCGGCGGGGAGAGCTTCACCGAGATGCAGGTGCGGATCGTCGGCGAGCTCGAACGCCTGCGCAACCTGCATGCGGGGGCGACGGTGGTCGCCGTCAGCCACGCCGACCCGATCAAGGCGGCGATGGCGCACGCGCTCGGCACGCACCTCGACCTGTTCCAACGGATCGTCATCTCGCCGTGCTCGATCAGCGCGATCACGTGGTCGACCGACGGCCCGATCGCGCTCACCGTCAACTCCACCGGCGGCTCGCTCACCGACCTGGTGCCCTCATGAGCGGCGCCTTCTACGAGTTCGAGCAGGTCGACGTGTTCACCGCTGGGGCGATCGGCGAACCGGGGGCGCGCGTGTTCTACCTGCAGGCGCAGCGCGGCCGCCAGCGGGTCGAGGTCAAGTGCGAGAAGCAGCAGGTGGCGGCGATCGCCAACTACCTGCGCCGCGTGCTCAACGACCTCCCGCCGCCCGAAGACCGCCCGCTCGACGCCGCGCTTCGCCTCCGTCAGCCGGTCGCCGAGGCGTTCGTGCTCGGCCCGATCGGCCTCGGATACGACCGGGCGACGGACCGCCTGGTCGTCCAACTCGAGGAGATCGGTGCCGAGCGCGACCTCGAAGATGCTGACGACCCCGACGTCGCCGCCGCGATCGAGGCGATGCGCGAGGCCGTCGGCGGTACCGGCGAGGGCCACATCCGCCTGTACGTCACGCGCGGGCAGGCGCTCGCCTTCTGCGACCACGCCGATGCCGTGATCGCCGCCGGGCGGCCGGACTGCCGCTGGTGCTCCCGCCCGATCGACCCCGACGGCCACGAGTGCCCGCGTATGAACTGACGTGCACGACCTCGCCAGCACCGCCGCCCGGCTCGAGTTCCTGACCTGCGCCGACATCACCGTGGAGGGGCGCATGCCGTGGAGCTCGAACGCCACGTTCCTCACCGAGCTGACGTGCGAGGGTGTAACGCACCGGGCGATCTACAAGCCGGTCCGCGGCGAACGCCCGCTGTGGGACTTCGAGCCGGGGTTGCACCGCCGCGAGCTGGCCGCATTCGTGCTTAGCGAGCTGCTCGGCGCCGGCGTCGTGCCGCCGACCGTCGTCCGTGACGGCCCCTTCGGTGTGGGCAGCCTGCAGTGGTTCGTCGCGGCCGACCACGCCCAGCACTACTTCACGATCCACGCCGCGCGACCCGACCTGCACGACCAGCTGCGGGCGATCGCGGTGCTCGATCTGCTCGCCAACAACACCGACCGCAAGTCGGGCCACTGCTTGGTGGAGCCCGACATCGACGCCCCCGACGCCCGGGTGTGGGCGATCGACAACGGCTTGTGCTTCGCCGCCGAGGACAAGTTGCGCACGGTGATCTGGGAGTTCGCCGAGGACGCTGTGCCGGAAGGCCTGCTCGCCGCCGCCGCCGAGCTCGTCACGACGGTGCCGCCGCGGCTCGCCGAGTTGCTCGACGCCGACGAGCTCGCCGCCCTGCAGAGCCGCGCCACCCGGCTCGTCACCGAGCGCCGTTTCCCCCGCGACACCGGCCACCGCTACCCGTGGCCACTCGTGTGATCGCGTGACGCATGGGTGACGAGCAGCTCGACGGGTTGATCGCGGCGGTCGACCTCGACGGGTTGGTGCGCCTGATCGATGCCCGCACCGCTGGGCGTGATTGGGTCGGGCTCGATCGGGTACGCCGGCGGGCGATCGCCGCGACCCGCGAGACGGGGCGCCAGCTGTGGCCGGCGGCGACGCTCGCGGAGTATCGCCTCGCCTTGTGGGCCCCGGCCGAATGGGCAGCGGTGGTGCTCGACGGCGAGGCCGGGCGGTTCACGATCGGACCGCTCTCCGAGGTCGCCGCCGTGCACCACACGTGGGCCGATCTGGCGCCCCACCTGGCAGCCACACCCGTGTCCACCTACGTCGCCCATGAGCGCGCGTTGCGCGGCGAGCCGATCGATCCGGCGTCGACCGCGGATCTGCCGGCCGTGCTCGACGTACCCGTGATGGGCGCGCCGTGGGAGCCCGAGTATCCGGTGTCGGTGTACGCCGACGACGGGGCGCAACATCCCGAGCCGCCACGGTCGGGGAAGCTCGCCGCGCTCGACCTACCACGCGAGGCGCCCGAACCGATCGACGACGACGTGACCGAACTCGCTGTGCGCCAACTCGTCGAGGCGTGGACCGCCGAGTCGACCGGGCGGGCGGAGGTGGTCTGCGTGGACGGTGATGCGGCGGCGGCGATCGCCGCGCTCGGCGTCGGTGCCGCCCGCGGGGTCGAGATTCCGGCCGCCGAAGCGATCGCCTGGCTGGCCTGGGCAGGTGCCAGCGGGGGCGCGCACGGGCGCCGGCGCGGCATGGCCAGCGGGCGCTTCTCGGCGTGGTGGGTGCTCGGCGCACTCGGCGACCTGTACGACGAGTGGCCACCGACCGCGGCGACGGTTGCCGCCCTGCTCGACGACCTGCGGTGGTACCGCTGGGATGCCCACGAGCCGGACGGCGGATGGCGGCTCCAGCTCGCCGTCGAGGATCGCCGCGACGGGATCGCCTGGGCGATCAACGCGGCCGACGCCGACTGACGCGCCGCCCGCGCGTGACGACCGGCACGCGTCCGGCCGTGATGCCGGTCAGCGCCGGCCAGATCAGCACCAGGATCACCGCTGAGCCGGCGAACGCGAACCAGTACGGCGCGGTGAGGCCCCACTGGGAGGCCAGCAGCCCGCCGATCGGGGTGCCGAGCACGAGTCCGCCCTGCATCGCCAGCAGATAGACGCTGCCGACTCGGCCCTGCAGGGCGAGTGGCACCTGGCGTTGGCGCACCGTGTGCACGGTGGTGCCCCACATGCCCGTGTGGACCCCGAACACGAACATCGTCACGAAGGCGACCGCCGGGGTTTGCGTGAGGGCCAGGGTGAGGTGCGTAGCCGTCTCGACGAACAGACCGATCCGCATGATGTTGGCCGCTCCGATCCGGCGGTCGACGTTGCCGTAGGCGGCGATGCCGACCAGCGACCCGACCGCGGCGGTGGCCGTCCACACCCCGAACCCGAGCTCGCTCAGGTGGAGTCGCTCGAGCGCGTACAGCACGAGCACGCCCCAGGCCGCGCCGAACGTCACGTTGAAGGCGAAGATCGTCAGCGTCAGCGTGCGCATCGGCCGGTGACGCCACAGCCAGGCCGCCCCGGCCCGGATCGCGGCGGCCGACGACTCGTGGGTCTCGGGCTCGGGGACGCGGCGCACGACGATGCCGCCGACCGCCCATCCGGCGAAGCCGACGAGCACGGCTTGGGCGGCGAACGGGACGGCCATGCCGAGCCCGAAGATCGCCGCACCGAGCGGGGGCCCAGCGAGTTGGTTGATGCCCTGGTGACCGAACTGGATGCGCGCGTTGCCGACACCGAGGTCGGCGTCGTCGACCACCATCGGCAGCAGCGTTCCGGTGGCGATGTCGGCGAACGTCTCGAGCGTGCCGAGCACGAACAGAGCGGCGAGAGCGACCCAGATCGAGACGACGTCGGTGACGATCGTCAGCGCCAGGGCGGCGATCACGGCGGCCCGCACCGAGTCGACGGTGGCGACGAGCCGGCGCCGCTCGAGCCGGTCGGCGAGCACGCCGGCGTAGAGCCCGAACAGCATCCACGGCAGGCGTTGCACGAGCACGGCCGCCGAGATCAGCACCGGGTTGCGGGTCAGCTCGGCGACGAGCAGCGGCCCGGCGGCGAGGGCGATCCCATCCCCGAGATTGCTCGTCCATGACGACGCCAACAACCGCCGGAAGCCCGCCCCCATCCGCGTCGGCGCCACCAGCTCGAGCGCACCCGCCATCGCCGCCGCACGCTACCGACGCTGCGAGCCCGAGGCGATGGACGAAAAAAGCAACCGCCG
>JAEZFY010000289.1 GCA_023417265.1 Actinomycetes bacterium
GCGCCGGGGCGCGCACGTCGGGCGCCGGGGCGCGCACGTCGGGGGCGAGCAGGTTCATCGGTTGAAGTCGAGTCTCGAAGTGTTCACGCGGTTCCGAGTCTCCGTCCGCACCGCAACGCTACGGCGCGCCCGGCCGCCCGCGGCCGCGGCGATTCGGGGGCCGGTAGCGTCGGACGCCGTGACCCCCGCCGACGTGAGTGCCGATCTCAGCCGCCACGGGTACCTGCCCGACGAGGGGCTCGCCACGGCGGTCTTCCTCGCCCTCGAGCTGCGCCGCCCGCTGCTGCTCGAAGGCGAGGCCGGGGTCGGCAAGACCGAGCTCGCCAAGGTGCTCGCGGCGATGACGGGTGGCGAACTGATCCGGCTCCAGTGCTACGAGGGCATCGACGCCGCGCAAGCGGTGTACGACTGGGACTACGCCCGCCAACTCCTGCACCTGCGCGCCGCCGAGGCCACCGGCGAGACGGCTGGGCACACCGCCGACCAGCTCGAAGCCGAGCTGTACCAGGAGCGCTTCCTCGTCAAACGGCCGCTCTTGCGCGCGATTGCGCATGGCGACGGCCCGCCGCCGGTGCTCTTGATCGACGAGGTCGACCGGGCCGACGACGAGTTCGAGGCGTACCTGCTGGAGGTGCTCTCCGACTACCAGATCACGGTGCCCGAGCTGGGCGTGTTCCGGGCCGCCACGCCGCCGGTCGTCGTGCTCACGTCGAACCGCACGCGCGACGTCCACGACGCCTTGAAGCGGCGGTGCCTCTATCACTGGGTCGACCACCCGGGGTTCGCGCGCGAGGTCGAGATCGTGCGCCTGCGGGTGCCCGAGACGTCGGCCGGGCTCGCCCGCGAGGTGGCCGCGGCGGTCGCCGCGATGCGCGACCTCAACCTGTACAAGCCGCCCGGCGTCGCCGAAACGATCGACTGGGCCACGGCGCTCGGCCGGCTCGGCGTCAGCCGGCTCGACGAGGGCTCCGTCGCGGCCACGCTCGGCGCCGTGCTCAAGTACCGCGAAGACCACCAGCGTGTCGCCGCCCACGGATTGGCCGACCTGATCCAGGCCGCCACCCAGCGCGCCGGTAGCTGAGGCCGTGGCCGCCACCCGGGTGAACGACGCCGGCGAGATCGCCGTGGCGTTCACCCGCGTGCTGCGTGGCACGGGGCTGAACGTGCCGATCAGCGCCACGATCGCGTTCTCCGAAGCGCTCGCCGCGCTCGGGCTCGACGCGCGCGAGCACGCCTACTGGGCGGGCCGGGCGACGCTGGTGCAGCGCCCCGAGGACACCGACGCCTACGACCGGGCGTTCCGCGCCTTCTGGGACGCCTGGCTGCCGTCGGGCAACGAACATCCCGAGCCCGAGCAGCAGACCGTGACGCTGGCGATCGACGACGACAGCGGCGGCGGGGTTGGCGACGACGCCGACGAGCATGACGACGACGTGATCGAACTGCGCTTCAGCGCCACCGAGGTGCTGCGCCACAAGGACTTCGCCGACTACACCGCCCAGGAGCTCGCCGAGGCGCAGCAGTTGATGGCGCGCTTGCGCCTCGCCGGTTCACCGCGCCGATCGCTGCGGCTCGGACCGACCGCGGCCAGCACCGCCCGGCTCGACCTGCGCCGCACCGTCCGCGCCGCGCTGCGCGCCGGCGGCGAACCGGTGCGCATGCACCATCTCGAACGGCGTACCCGGCCCCGCCGGTTGGTGCTGCTGCTCGACGTCAGCGGCTCGATGCACTCGTACGCCCGGGCGTTGCTGCGGTTCGTCCACGCCGCGGTGGTCGGGCGCCAGAAGGTCGAGGCGTTCGCGCTCGGCACGCGCCTCACCCGGCTCACCCGCGACCTCGCCACCCGCGACCCCGACGAAGCGCTCCGGCGGGCCACGGCCCGGATGCTCGACTTCGGTGGCGGCACCCGGCTCGGCAAGGGCCTGCAGGCGTTCAACGACGAGTGGGGCCAACGGGGCATGGCCCGCGGGGCGATCGTCGTGTTCTTGTCCGACGGCTGGGACCGCGGCGACCCGGAGCTGCTCGGCGAGCAGATGCAGCGCCTGCACCGGGTGGCCCACAAGGTGATCTGGGTGAACCCGCTCAAGGTCACCCCCGGTTACGCGCCGCTGGCGCGCGGGATGGCCGCCGCGCTCCCGCACATCGACGCCTTCGTCGAAGGCCACTCGCTGGCTGCGCTCGAACAGTTGGCCGCCGAGATCAGCGCGTAGCGGGCACACTGGACGGTGTGAAGGATCTGCTCGACGACATCGACCGCTGGCGATCCGGCGGGCGCCGCGTGGCGGTGGCCCGGGTCGTCGACACCGACGGCTCCGGCCCCCGCGAACCGGGCGCGGCGATGGCCGTCAACGACGCCGGCGAAGTCACCGGCAGCGTCAGCGGCGGATGTGTCGAGGGCGCGGTCGTCACCGAAGCGTTGGCGATCCTTGCCGGCGAGCGCCGCCCCGGGGTGATCTCGTTCGGGTACAGCGACGATGAAGCGTTCGCGGTCGGCCTCACGTGCGGCGGCACGATCCGCCTGTTCGTCGAAGAGCTCGACTGGTGAGCCTGTACGCGCGGCTCGCCGCGGCGCTGCGCGCCGAGCAACCGGTTGCGCTCGTCACCGTCATCGACGGCCCGCACGTCGGCGGCAAGCTGCTCGTCGAGACAGACGCCGCGACGGGCACGCTCGGCGACCCCGAGCTCGATCGGGTCGCCGCCCGCGATGCTCGCGCCGAGCTCGAAGCCGGACGTTCGGGCGTGCGCCACTACGGCCCGGCCGGCGAAACCACCCCGGAAGACCTGCTCGACACACCGGTGGTGCGGGTGTTCGTCGAAACGTGGGCGCGGCCGCCGCAGATGTGGATCTTCGGGGCGGTCGACTTCACCGCGGCCCTGGCCCGGGTCGCCAAGATCCTCGGCTACCGGGTCACGGTGTGCGACGCCCGCGAGATCTTCGCCACCCGGCGCCGGTTCCCGATGGCCGACGAGGTGCGCGTCACGTGGCCCGGCCCGATGTTCACCGAGCGCGGCGACACGCTCGGGCCGCGCGACGCGGTGTGCATCCTCACCCACGACCCGAAGTTCGACGTGCCCGCCGTGCAGGGTGCGCTGGCCACGCGCGTCGGCTACATCGGGGTGATGGGCAGCCGCAAGACGCACGCCCACCGGCTCGCCCGGCTCGCCGAGGCAGGCGTCAGCGAGGCGGCCGACCTGGCCCGCCTGATGTCGCCGATCGGGCTCGACCTCGGCGCGCGCACCCCGGAGGAGACGGCGATCTCGATCTGCGCCGAGATCATTGCCCGACGCACCGGCCGGGCCGCCCCGTCGCTACGCGACACCGACGGCCCGATCCACCAGTGATCGGCGGGGCGTTACGGCGTCAGGTCGCCGAACGACAGCGCCCGATCGGGCATGACGACGATCTCGACGTCGCGGCCCGGTTCGGGCGAGTGCACGTAGATGTCGCCGCCCAGGTACATGCCGACGTGGCCGGGATAGTGGACGATGTCGCCGACCTCGGCCGCCGCCCGGTCGACCCGCTCGCCGGCGCGCAGCTGATCGCCCGACGAACGCGGGATCGCAACCCCGGCGGTCGCGTAGGCGTAGATCATCAGGCCTGAGCAGTCGAACGCGACCCCCGGCTCGGACGCCATGCTGCGATACGACACGCCGAGCTGCGACAGCGCCGCCAAGGCGGCCTGCTGGTTCACCAGGGCGACCTCGGCGAGGTCGTCGCGCACGGCGGCCGGCACCAGGGCGAGCTCCTTGGCGATCAGCTCGGCGACCCCGTCGCGGGCCCGCACGTAGCGCACATAGTCGCTCGGTGCGTGGTCATCGTCCCAGTCGGCGAGGGCGGCCAGCGCCACACTCGCACGGGCGGCGATCTCGGGTGACGTGGTGGCGGCCCGGGCGGCCGACACCGTGCCGGTCGGTACGAGCGTCGCCGCCATGGCGGCCCCACCGATCGCGGCCCCGGCGACCGCCCGGAAGAATTTTCCGGTTCGGCGGTTTGACGCGCGACGAGTGGGGGTAAGGGTCAGTCGGTACATCCGTGTCCTCCCGCGGAGCGACGGCAACGTCTACCCCGGCGAGGCAGCAAGTTAGCGTCATACGTCCGTAACAATCGACACGAAACCGAATTACTTTCGTCAACGCTTCGTCACGCGCGCGTGCCGCGCCGCGCCCGCGCGGCGTTCCCGCAGGTAGACCGCACCGGCCAAGATGGGCGTCGTGCCACCTGTCACAGCGCCCACCGACCCGGCGGGGCGGCCCGAACTCGTGCTCGCTGCAGTCCTCGCGGCCGGGGCCGGCACCCGCTACACCGCCGATCACCACAAGCTCACCGCGCGGCTACCTGACGGCCGCAGCGTGGCCGCCCACGCGATCGGCGCCGCCCGCGAGAGCGCGATCGGGCCGGTCGCGGTGGTGCTCGGACCGGCGCCGATCGAACTCTCCGCCGACGTGATCGAGGTGGTCAATCCCGACTGGGCGGCGGGCCAGGCCACGTCCTTGCAGGCTGCGCTCGCGCTGGCCGCCCGGCTCGGGGCGGCGGCGCTCGTCGTCGGGC
>JAEZFY010000021.1 GCA_023417265.1 Actinomycetes bacterium
CGGCGGTGGGCCGGCCGGGCCGCGACTCGTACAGGCGCGCGGGCGCGGCGAGCGGCGTGTACGCGCCCGTCGCGAACCAACCGGAGACGTCGACGATCAGGTGCGTCGCGGCTTTCGAGAAGAGGCACACCGCGCCGCCCGCGTCGGGGGCGGCGATCACCGCGTTGGGCACCGTCTGGCCGCGCGTGTAGTTGACGTTCGAGGCGGTCGGCGGGGTGGCCCCGCACGGGAACACGGTCACGAACCCGGCCTCGGTCGGATCGGCGACCGTGACGTTGAGCACCGCCGCCGCCAACTGCCCGGGCAACCCGACGCGGCCGGCCAGCGGGAGCGTGTATGTGGCCCCGGCAGCGAGCGCCCCGACCCCAGCGTGCTGACTGTCGGCCGTGCTGGCGCCGGGGCGCGTGTCGAGCACGCGCTGGGGGGCGGCGAGCGCGGTGAAACCGCTGGTGGCGGCGTGGATCGGAGCGGGTGCGGCGGCGAGGGCGGGGGTCACGGCCAGCAGCCCGGCGAGCGCGGCGCCGAACCGCCGGCGAACGACGGGGGACATCGTCGTGACACTAAACGACGTGGGGCGCCCACGCTCAGCGGCTGGCAAGCGCGACCCGACACGGCGTGCGCGCGGCGATCGAGCAGAACTCGGTGACCGCGGTGTCGCCGAGCGCGGCGACGAACCCGGCCACGAGGCCGTGGTGCAGACTGCACACGAGGTGCGGGTGCTCGCGGGCAAGTTCGCCGAACGGGCAGTTACCGAAGGCGACGATCGCACCCGCCCCGGCGCCGGCCGGTTCGCTGGCGGCATCGCTGACGACCGGGTCGAAGCCGAGCCGGTCGAGGTCGCTGACGAGCGCTTCGAGTGTCGACGGAGCCGCCGCGTAGGGGGCCGCCCGGGCGGCGCCCTCGACCTCGCCGGTGGCGTGGGCCTCGGCCGGGGCGAGCCCGACCCGCGTCGCCATCGTCAGCACCATCCGCGCCAGCATCGGCATGGCCGGAGGTTCGAGCCCGAGCGAGGGCGCATCGGGCGCGAGCGAGTAGCGGTGCTGCGGGCGGCCGATCTCGCCGCGCCCGCCGACCGACACCTCGATCAGCCCGACGTCGCGCATGCGCTCGAGATGGGGGCGCACGGTGTTCGGGTGCAGGCCGATCGTCTCGGCGATCTCGGCGGTGGTCAGCGGCCGCGAGGCGCGGGCGAGCTCGAGATAGATCGCGTACCGCGTGTTGTCGCCGAGCGTCTTGAACAGGTCGAGCCGTGCCGGGGTGGGCTCGCGGTCCGGGTCCACGAGACGAGATTACACGGCCGGCGCCGGTAAAATACCGGCATGTCCGTGCCCGCCCCGCCCACCCGCGAGGAGGTGCTCGGCGTACTCGCCCAGGTGATCGACCCCGAGCTCGGCGCCGACATCGTGACGCTCGGCATGGTGCCCGACGTCGCGGTCGCCGACGACGGGGTCGTCAGCGTCACGATCAAGCTCACGATCGGCGGGTGCCCGCTGCGTGCCGACATCAAGCGCGACGTGATCGGGCGGTTGTCGGTGCACCCCGGTGTCGCCGACGTTCGCATCGAGTGGGGCGAGATGACCGCCGACGAACGCTCGGCGACGATGAGCAAGGCCCGCTGGAACGCCCGGGCGAAGGCCCCCAACACCGACATCCCGCTGACCTGCCGCGTGATCGCCGTGGCCTCGGGCAAGGGCGGCGTCGGCAAGAGCTCGGTCACCGTCAACGTCGCCACGGCGCTCGCCGCCCAGGGGTTCACGGTCGGCGTGCTCGACGCCGACATCTGGGGGTTCTCGGTGCCGCGTCTGCTGGGCATGCGCGAACGGCTCGCCGCCGAACGGGTCGCCGGCTCCGACAAGCCGCGGATCGTGCCCAACGAGAAGCGCGTCGGCGACGGTCTGCTCAAGGTGGTGTCGACCGGTTTCCTCGTCGACGAGGACACGGCCCTGATGTGGCGCGGGTTGATGCTCACCAAGGCGGTCGAGCAGTTCCTCGCCGACGTCGCCTGGGGCGAACTCGACTACCTGCTGATCGACATGCCGCCCGGCACCGGCGACGTGCAGATGGGCTTGGCCCGGCTGCTCCCGCGTACGGCGATGCTGATCGTCACGACACCCGCCCGGGCCGCCCAGAAGGTCGCCCAGCGGGCCGCCGACATGGCCCACCGCAGCTTCTTGCCGGTGCTCGGCGTGGTCGAGAACATGAGCACGTTCGTGTGCGCCCACGGCGAGTCGTACGCGCTGTTCGGCGAGGGCGGCGGCCGTGCCTTGGCCGAAGCGATCGACGCGCCGCTGCTCGGCGAGGTGCCGATCGAGCCGGCGGTCGCGGCGGGCAACGACGCCGGCACGCCCGTTGCGCTCGACCCGACGGGGGCCGCGGCGAGCGCGTTCCGCACGATCGCCGCCCGGCTCGTCGAGCTCACCCCACCGGTGGCCGTGGTCGACATGGCCGGGTGTTCGGCTCGGCTCGTCGAGCCGCCGGCCGTGCCGGTCGCGGTCGGGTCGCGCCAGCGCTGACGCGGGGTGCGCCGGGTAGGTTCGGGCAGATGAGCGACGCGCCGGTTCTCGCCGCCTCGGTGCCGGTGCGCCCGGCGGCCACCGTGATGCTCGTGCGCGACGGCGAGGCCGGCCTCGAGGTGTTCATGCTCCAGCGCACGGGGTCGGCGGCGTTCGCTCGGCACGCCTACGTCTTCCCGGGTGGGCGCGTCGACGGCACCGACCACGGGCCCGAGTTCGAGCCGATCTGCGACGAGGACGACGCGGTCGCCTCGGCGCGCCTCGGGCTCGAATCGGGCGGCCTGGCGTGGCTGGTGGCGACGATCCGCGAGTGCTTCGAGGAAGCCGGGGTTCTGCTGGCCGCCGCGGAGGGCTCCGAAGCGGTGATCGACTTCGACACCGACGAGCTGCGCCAGCGCTACAGCGCCGCCCGCCACGCCGTGCACGCCGGCGAGCTCGGGCTCGACACGCTGTGCCGCAGCGAAGGACTCCGCCTGCTCACCGACCGGATCCACTTCGTCGACCACTGGGTGACGCCGGTCGGCGAGTCGCGGCGGTTCGACACGCGCTTCTTCCTCACCCGCGCCCCAGCCGGCCAGGACCCGTTGCACGACGACACCGAGACGGTCGCCAGCACGTGGGTGCGCCCCGCCGACGCACTCGAACGGGCGCGCGCCCGCGAATGGCGGTTGCTGCCGCCCACGATCACGGCGCTCGAGATGCTCGCCACGCACGCCGACGCCGAGGCGGCGATCGCGTGGGCGGCTGCGCTGGCGCGCCCCGAGCCGATGCTGCCGCGCCTCATCGTCGACGAGCACAACCGGTTCGTCGGCATCCTGCGGCCCGGCGACGAGGGCTACGACACGCAGTCGCCGCCCGAGTTCGTGATCGGTCAGTAGCGCTCAGCCGAACAGCGTGCGGATGTTGTCGCGCAGCTCGTCGGCGTTGGTCTCGCCGGTCTGCCCGACGATGTTCCCACCGGCGTCGACGTACAGGGTCACCGGGTACAGCACGGCGCCGATCTCGACGCCGAACGTGCGCTCGGTGTCGCGCCACAGCTCGTAGCCGACGCCTCGCTCGGCGGCGAATTCGGTCATCGTCGCCGCCGAATCCATCGGGTTCAGGCCGACGAACCGCACGTCGCTGCCGGCCGCCCGGAGCTCGTCGTCGACGGCCGCGAAGTCGGCCAGCTCGCGGGCGCACGGCGGGCAGTTCTTGTACCAGAGGTTGACGACCACCGGTGCCCCGAGAAACTCGTCGAGCGAACGTCGCCCGCCCGACGCGTCCTCGAAGCTGACATCGGGGAGCGGCGAACCGGTGACGTCGTCGTTGCCGGTGTCGTTGGGTTCCTGGAAGATGCCCGGCTCGTCGAGCACCACCGAGGCGTCGTACTCCGGTTCGTCACGGGTGAGTTGGGCGCCGACGATCAGGGTGCCGGCGGCGGCGACGACGGCCGCACACAGCGCCCAGGTGATCGCCCGGGTGCTCACGCGTCGGCGCCGCGTCTCGTCGCTGGTCACGTCCGCAAGGCTACGGGCGCCACCGGGGCACCACGGTGGGTCGACGCGCGGCTTCGGCCCCGGAGCCCGCCGGGGCGGACTCCGGGGCCGGGAACATCAGGACACCAGCGCGGGGGAGGCGCCGGTGACCCGCGCGTCGCTTCGCTCGACGAGGCCGAGCTCGTCGACGTACTGCGGGGGTCTGGGGTGTTTGGGTGGTCGGCCCCCGGGACGCTTGTGGGCGACGATCCGCCCACCCGACAGCAGCTCGCCGCCCCACACGCCCCACGGCTCCTCGCGGTCGAGGGCGTCGGCGAGGCACGCCTCGCGCAGCGCGCAGCGAGCGCAGATCGCCTTGGCGCGGGCGATGTCGAGCACATGGTCGGAGAAGAACAGCGGGGTCAGGGTGCCGTTGCCATCGGCGCACCGGGCGACCTGGACGGTCGACACGGCGGTGTCGTCGAAGGGCAGAAGTTCGAGCGTGGTCATGAGTGGTGCCTGTCTCGTGTGGTTGGTTCGATGGGGATTGGGG
>JAEZFY010000046.1 GCA_023417265.1 Actinomycetes bacterium
CCCCCCGCCCACCCCGTTGTGTCAGATGAACTGGATCAGAAGTTCTGAGCCGGGTCGATCAGGACGGGATCGTCCAGTCGAAGACGTTCCAGAACAGCGTCGGCGACAGGGCGATCGGGTCGATGCCGTCGACGTAGTTGCTGTTGTAGGCCGCCAGGCCGGGGTGCTGGAACAGCGTGATGCCGAAGGCATCTTCCCACAGCAGGCTCTCGGCCTCGATCAGGATCTCCTTCTGGCGATCCGGGTCGGCGGTGCCGTTGAGCTCGTCGAACAGGGCGTCAACGTCGGGGTTCGAGTACCCGTAGAAGTTGTTCGCACCGTCGGTGATGTAGTTGGCGTTGGAGCCACCGATCGCCGTCGACGTCGACTGCCAGCCGAAGAAGTTCATGTCGTAGTCCTGGATGTTGCCGAGCTCGCTACCCCAGGTGGGGCTGCGCCCGTCGATCAGGTTGAACCCGGCTTCGGCGGCGGCAGCCGCCATCAGCTCGAACTCGCTGGCACGACGGGGGTTGTTGTCGGCGAACAGCACGCGGACGTTGATCGGCGTCGTGACGCCGGCTTCTTCCAGGAGCGCCTGGGCCGCAGCGATGTCCTGCTCGGCATAGAAGTCGGAGCCGTTCTGGGCGACCATGTCCTCGTACCACGGGGTGCCCGGGTCGACGGTGAACGAGTTGCGGACCTCGGCGTTCGGGTCGATCGGAGCGATCAGACGATCGATGATCTCCTGCCGCGGGACGGTGAGCAGGAGCGCCTGACGCACAGCCTTGGCCTTCTCGGCGTCGCCGCCGTGGAAGTCGGGGCTGAACGGGCTGGCCTGCCCGGTCTGCACGAAGTCGACGTGCTCGTAGGTGGCACCGAAGCCAGGCACCGGAACGATGCCACGGTCGGCGTACCCCTCGAGCTCGGTCAGCACGTCGGCGGTGGCCTGCGGCTGGATCGCGTCGATTTCCTCGTTGGCGAGCGCCTGCACGGCGGCCGCCGGATCACCGATGATCTGGTAGATGATCGTCTGGATGCTGGTTTCCGGGCCCCACTCGTACTCGGGGTTGGCCTCGAGCGTGAGCTGGGCGACCTCGTCGTAGGCGGTGACCATGTACGGGCCGCTCGAGAGGTACACGCCCGGGTCGTCGGGCAGGGAGTTGTAGTCGTAGCCGGTGTTCCAGAACGTGGCGATCGGGCCGATCGCGGCCGGGTCGTTGTTCATGAACGCATCCACGAGCGCCTGCTTGGCCTCGGCCGGATCGTCGATGCCGAGCGCGTTGCCGGCGGTCACGTGCGCCGGCACACCCGGCCCAGGGGCCGAGTACGGGTAGTCGACGTAGAACTCGTCGTACGTCACCGTCAGCGACAGCATGTCGTCGGACACGACCACGTTCTCCGGGGCGATCTTGTTCATCGCTTCGGAGAAGGCGTCGAAGGCGACGCCGGTGGCCGGCACGTAGTCGAAGCCCTCGAGCAGCTCGCCCGTCTCCGGGTCGTAGTCCTCGGCGGTTTCGGCGCGGGTCTCACCCTCGGGGGTGGTGACCAGCCAGTTGCCGTCGGCATCGGTGGTGATCGCCGTGCCGTCGCCCAGGAAGGCGACGTCGGCGGCGTTGAAGTGGCCGCTCGCCGCGCCCCAGCCGAGGAGGAGGTCGGCGGCGTCGATCTGCACGCCGTCGCTCCAGGTGACGCCCTCGTTGATCGTGTACGTGATCGTCAACGGATCGAGCGAGTCGAGCGTGCACGTGCCGAACTCGCTGTTGTTGATCAGGTTCAGGTCGGCGTCGTAGTACGTGAAGCCGGACTGCGTCATGTACAAGATGTTGGCGACCGCAGTGGCGTTGCCGTGCGTGGTGCCGTTGTTGAAGGTCAGCGGCGGGTCGTTCCAGGCGACGCGGACTTCGCCTTCCGGCTCGCGCTCCTCGTAGTTGCCGTACGGCGCGCCGCATGCGCTACCGCCGACCTCGCCGGGGGCTGCTGCGCCCTCGACCGGCGTGCCGCCGCCGAGCGACGCGCCGTCACCGGAGGGGGCCTCGCTGGTGGGAGCGGTGCTGCCGGGCGCCTCGGACGAATCCGGTGCGGTGGTGTCGGTCGTGCCTTCGGTGTCAGGCGTGGTGGCGTCCGGGGCATCGGTGGCCTCCGGGGCGTCGGTGCCGGGTGCCTCAGTGGCGGCGGGCGCCTCGGTGTCAGCCGAGTCGTCGTCGTCGCTGGTGCACGCGGTGACGAGCAAAGCGGCGCTCAGCAGAACTGCTGCGCGCGCCGTGTGGCGTCTCCTCAACGTGGGATCCTCCCTGTTCACGTGCGGCACATCGGTGTGCCGCGGGGTTATGTGTTACCGACTCCCCGCCCGCGAAGCTGCAATCGGTAACCCCGGAACGTACCACGCGTTCCGCCCCGAGCGGCCCGAGCGAACAGGTATTCCGAAGATCGACACAGTCGGCGGCCAGGCCTCACCACGTGCCGCGATGCACGAACGCCGACGCCGGACGGCGCGCGCGGCCGGCGCTGCGACCGGGTCGGTGACCGTCGGCGGCCGGGTGTCCGAGTGCCACCGCGCCGAGCAACTGCAGCCCCTCGGGAATTCCGAGATCGGCGCGCAACCGCTGCTCGCCGTTGAACACGGCGAAGAACAGGGCCCCCAGGCCGGCGTCCTCGGCGGCCAGCAGCAGCGTCATCACCGCCATTGCGGCGTCGACCGTCCAGTACGGCGTCGGCCAGGCGTGCGGCCCGGCACCGAGGCCGGTGGCGGCCTTGTCGGGCTCGCCATAGCGGGCGACGTAGGCGTCGGGGTCGGCGAGCGGCAGCACGAGTACCGGGGCGTCGAGCAGGCGCGGCCAGGCGAACGTGGCCCGCCGCGGCTCGGGGAGCGTCGCGTCCCAGAAGCGACGCGTGTCGGCCCCCTCGAGCACCACCGCGTGCCAGCCCTGCGAGTTGCCGGCACTCGGGGCGCGGGCGGCCAGGTCGAGCAAGGTGTCGAGCTGGCCCGGGGCGAGTGGGCGCGAATCGAAGGCACGGGTCATCCGCCGGCGGCGGACGAGGTCTGCCAGGCCCGTACCAGCCGGCGCAACGCCGGTTCGGTTCTCGCCCGGCTCGGTCAGGAGCGGGCGCCGAGCTTGACCAGGTCTTCGGCCATCGTCCAGCCGTAGACGATCATCGCTTCACCCTTGTCGGCTCGGAGCTCGTCGAACAGCTCGGCCAGCTTCGGCTTGGTGGCCCCGGGCGAGTGGACTTCGTAGTCGAGGTAACCGGACTGCCCGTCGGCGGCGACGAAGCGGGCCGCGTCGTAGCTGCGGTCGACACCGAACCGCTTGGCGAGCCGCCGGCCCCACGCCCGCTCCTCGCCGACCGCGGTCGAGCCCGGCGACGGAATCACGTCGTCGAGCTTGTCGAAGGCGACGACTGCGTGGGCGTTGACGAAGCGGCTGCCGACGACGACGTCTTCGTCGGGGAACGCCATCAGGGCCCGGTGATAGGCCTCACCCATCAGACCCCGCAGCACGGTGGCAGCCTTGGCGCCACGCTTGACGCTGAGCATGCCGATCAGCACGCACGGCGTGCCGCCGATCCGCTCGAGGGTCGAGAACATGAAGCCGTGGAGCTTGTCGTCGATCCGGGCCTGGGTGGCGAGCACCCAGTCCTCCTTGGCCTTCGAGATCGGACCGATCCCGAACGCGCCACCCAACGAGGCCAGCTCGTCGAGATCGGCATCGGTGAGCGCCACGGCATCGTTGGTACGGACTACGAGCGGCATACCGAACCAATTTACAGCAGGACGGCGTCATGGCCGAAGGCCATGCGCAGTTCTCCGACCGCCCGGTCGAGGTCGACGCGGAAATCGTCGGCGAGCCGGAGGACCTTTCCGCCGCCGAGGTCGACCGTGACGACCGAGTCGCCGGGATGCTCGCGCAGGATCCGCTTGAGGCGTTGGATCATGATCTCGGACACTTTGTGGCTCGGCAGCACGAGGCGCACCGGGGCCGCCGGCCCGTCGGAGAGACCCGACAGGACCTCGATGTCGTTGACGATCAGACCGATCCGCGACTCGTCGCGGCGGTCGAGCAGGCCGCGCACGGCGACGATCGTGTCCTCGGAGAGCTTGTTGCCCTGCTCGCGCAGCGTGCGCGGGAAGACCGTCGCTTCGATCGCGGCTTCGAGGTCCTCGAGCACGAACACCGCCATCTGCTCGCCCTTCTTCGTGAACTTGCGGGCGAGGTTCGTGATCACGCCGCCGACGACGACGTTGGCCCGGTCGGTGAGCTCGGTGAGCTCGCCGATCGAGTGCTCGGTCTTGCGGCGCAGCGCCGCCTCGACCCCGAACAGGGGATGGTCGGACACGTACAGGCCGAGCATCTCCTTCTCGTACTTGAGCTTGTCGGGCTTGGCGAACTCGTCGTCGGGAATCGCGATCCGTTCGGAGAAGCCGGTATCGGCGCCGGTGGCACCTCCCGTGCCGGCATCGTCCTGGAACATCTCGAACAGGCTCATCACGCCTCGGTCGCGCTCGCGGCGGCGGTCGAGCGTGGTGTCGATGATCAGCTCGAAGCTGGTCAGCAAGCCACGCCGCGAGTGCCCGAGCCGGTCGAACGCGCCGCCCTTGATCAGCGACTCGACGGTGCGCTTGTTGAGCACGCCCTCGGGGACTCGTTCGGCGAACTCGTAGAACGACTCGTACTCGCCGTGTTCGGCGCGTTCGCCGAGGAGTTGCTCGACGAGCCCCTCGCCGACGTTGCGCACGGCCGACAAGCCGAACGTGATCGCCCCCGGGCTACCCGCCGGCAGGCTCACGTCGGGTGGCAGGCGGTCGGCCGGAATCGCGTCGAAGTCCATCACCGAGCGGTTGACGTCGGGCGTCAGCACCTTGATGCCGGCGGCCCGGCAGTCGGAGAGGTAGACCGCGGCCTTGTCGAGGTTGGCCTTGACGCTGGTGAGCAAGCAGGCGAAGTACTCGACCGGGTAGTGCGCCTTCAGGTAGGCGGTCTGGAACGTCACCAGCCCGTAGCCGAACGTGTGGCTCTTGTTGAAGGCGTAGTCGGCGAACTTCTCGATGATGTCGAAGAGTTCCTTGCCGAGCGCGGCCTCGTAGCCGGTGGCGACGACGCCTTCCTCGAAGGTCTGGCGCGCCTTGGCCATCACGTCGCGGCTCTTCTTGCCCATCGCTTTGCGCAGGTTGTCGGCTTCGGCGAGTGAGTAGCCGGCGAACTTCTGGGCGACCCGCATCACGCTCTCCTGATAGATCATCAGGCCGAACGTGTCGCCGAGCACGTCGGTGGCGTCGGGGTGGAAGTAGTCGACCGCCTGGCGCCCGTTCTTACGGTCGGCGTAGTCGAAGTGCATGTTCACCGACATCGGCCCCGGGCGGTACAGGGCGAGCACGGCGGAGACGTCTTCGAAGCTGGTCGGCTTGAGGCGCCGCAGCAGTTCGCGCATCGGTGGCGATTCGAGCTGGAACACGCCGATCGTGTCGCCCCGGCCGAGCAGGTCGAACACGGCCTGGTCGTCGAGCGGCACCGCGTCGATGTCGAAGTTCGGGTCGCGGGTGCGCCGGATCATCGCCTGGGCGTCGGTGATGACGTCGAGGTTGCGCAGCCCGAGGAAGTCCATCTTGAGGAGTCCGAGCTCCTCGACGCCGTGCATTTCGAACTGGGTGACGACCGGTGCCTCGTCAGGGTCCTGACCCGATTCGGGCTTGCGCTGGATCGGCAGGTAGGCGGTGACCGGATCTTTGGTGATGACCACGGCCGCGGCGTGGATGCCGTCGGAACGTTTCAGGCCCTCGAGCCCCTTGGCGACGTCGACGACCTTCTTGACGTCGGTGTCGCTGTCGTACATCGCCCGCAGGTCGGCGGCCGCGCGGTACCCGTCGGCGTATTTGTCGCTCTGCTCGAAGCAGTACTTGAGCGGGGTGTCGCGACCCATCACGAGCGGCGGCATCGCCTTGGCGATCCGGTCGCCGACGCCGTACGGGTAGCCGAGCACACGGGCCGCATCACGCACCGCGTTGCGGGCCTTGATCGTGCCGAACGTGATGATCTGGGCGACGTGATCGCGGCCGTATTTGTCGGACGCGTAGCGGATCATCTGGTCGCGGTAGCGCGAGTCGAAGTCCATGTCGATGTCGGGCATCGACACCCGGCTCGGGTTCAGGAAGCGTTCGAACAGGAGCCCGTACTTGATCGGGTCGAGGTCGGTGATCCGCAGGCAATAGGCCACCGCGCACCCGGCTGCCGAGCCGCGCCCGGGGCCGACCCGGATGCCGGATTCCTTGGCGTAGCGGATGAGGTCCCACACGATCAGGAAGTACGAGGCGAAGCCCATCTGGTTGATGACCTGCAGCTCGTACGAGACCCGCTCGAGCGCGTCCGGTGGCAGCTCGTCGCCCCACCGTTGGCGGGCCCCCGCCCAGGCGAGGTGTTCGAGGTAGTCCTTGTCGGTGGTGAAGCCGTCCGGCAGCGGGAAGTTCGGGAGCAGGGCGTTGCCGAACTCGATCTCGATGTCGGCGCGCTCGGCGATCCACAGCGAGTTGTCGCACGCCTGGGGCAGCTCCCGGAACAGGTAGCGCATCTCGGCGGCGGACTTCAGGTAGTGCTCGTCGCCTTCGAACTTGAACCGCTTGGTGTCGCTGATCAGCGCCCCGGTCTGCACGCACAGCAAGGCGTCGTGGGAGGTGTGGTCCTCGCGGTGGGTGTAGTGCGAGTCGTTGGTGGCGAGGATCGGGGCGCCGATCCGTTTGGCGATCTCGAGCAGCTGCGGGTTGGTCTGGCGTTGCGCGGCCAAACCGTGGTCCTGGAGTTCGACGAACAGGTTGTCGCGCCCGAAGATGTCCTGCAGGCGGGCGGCCTTGGCGGTGGCGCTCTCGACGTCGCCTTGGAGCAGCGACTGGAGCACGTGCCCACCGAGGCAGCCGGTGGTGGCGATCAGCCCCTCGGAGTACTTCTCGAGCAGCTCCCAGTCGATCTTCGGCTTGTAGTAGTAGCCCTCGAGGAACGCCAGGCTGGCGAGCTGGATCAGGTTGCGGTAGCCGGCGTTGTTCTCGGCCAGCAACGTGAGGTGGTAGTAGAGCTTGCGCCCGCCCTCGGTGTCGCCGCCCGAGTCGTCGATCCGGCCCCGCCGGGTGGGCCGCTCGAAGCGCGTCTCGTGGGCCATGTAGGCCTCGGTGCCGATGATCGGCTTGATGCCCTGCTTGCGGCACTCCTTGTAGAACTCGAGCGTGCCGTACATGTTGCCGTGATCGGTCATGCCGAGCGCCGGCTGGCCGTCGGCCACGGCTTTGGCGACGAGTTCGTCGAGCCTCGCCGCGCCATCGAGCATCGAGAACTCGGTGTGGACGTGAAGGTGGGTGAACGAATCGGACATGACGGGGCAACGAACTTACACGGCTGTCGTTCGACGGTAGCACCGCTCCCCCACGCCCGTCACTGGCCTGCGCAGCAGCGTGTCGGATCGCGTCAGAGGTACGTGCCACCCGGTTCGCCGGGCTGACGCGGCGCACCCTGGGGCGGGCCGCCGGGGAGCTGGCGCATCTGCTCGAGCTGTTGCCGGGCGGCCAACTGCTGGGCGAACAGCGTGGCTTGGATGCCGTGGAACAGGCCCTCCAGCCAGCCCACCAGCTGGGCTTGCGCCACCCGCAACTCGGCGTCGGACGGCACCGGACCGTCGAACGGGAGCGCCAGGCTGTGCAGCTCGTTCTGCAGGTCGGGCGAGAGCGCCCCACCGAGCTCGGTGACGGAACGTTCGTAGATCTCGGCGAGCCGCTCGCGGCTGGCGTCGTCGAGCGGGGCCTGGCGGACCTCTTCGAGCAGCTGCTTCACCATCGACCCGATCCGCATCACCTTGGCCGGCTCGGTGACGGCCTCCTGCTCGGCGTCGTCGCGGTCGGCGGACTCGGACGGAGCCTCGACCGGCTCGGGGAGGATCAGCTCGACTGGTTCGGTGGCGTCGCTCATGGCTACGGGTTAGCACCAAACAGGAGCGGAACGAGCATTTCGGCCGACGTCAGCGAGCCGTGCCGGCAGATCAGTTCGAACGGACCGGTGTCGTCCGGGTCGTACAGGCTGATCGGGGCGTGGGTGACGACGGCGACGTCGCCGAGCCGGCCGGCCACGTTGGGCGGCACGTTCGGGCCGAACCAGCCGGCTTCGAGTACGTCGCTGCGCGAGTGCACCCAGGCGACGTCCGCGAATTCGGCCTGGGCGGCCGCGAGCAGCTCGGCCTTGGCGCCGTGCTTGGCGTGCAGCCAACGGAAGCGACCCTCGCCGGACTGGAGCGCCACCAGGCCGAGCAGGTCGCGGGACGGGTGGACGACGTTGGCGCCGACCGACACCTGGCCGTGATCGGCGGTGACGAGCAGTGCCGCGCCCGGCGGGAGCTCGTCGAGCAGATCGCCGACGAGCCGGTCGGCCGTGCGCAGTTCGGCGTCGTAGTACGGGCCGAAGCCACGTTCGTGGGCGATCTTGTCGACCAGCCCGTAGTAGGCGTACACGAACCGCTCGCCGCGGCGCAGCAGCTCGCCGATCTCGACCGGCATCGACGACGCCGCCCGGATCGCCACCGGCTGGCAACCGCCGAGGTGCGCCGCGCTGAACGCCGTGCCGGCCAGCTCGACGGGGGTCACCACCGGCACCGGCTCACCGAGGAACGCCGGGAACCGCTGGACCTCCGCCGGCGGCTGGCTGCGGCTGCGGTCGTCGCCGTGGGCCGTCCAGCGGAGCACGTTGACCACCTCACCACCGAGCACCATCCGGTAGCCGACGAGCCCGTGCTCGCCCGGGGTGAGGCCGGTGGCGATCGACGCCAGCGCGGTGGCCGTCGTGGTCGGGGCGACGGTGGTGATCGGCCGCCCGTCGAGCGCGCTCAGCGTCGGGGCGATCGCGGTGCGCTCCTGGAGTTGTTCCCAGCCGAGCCCGTCGAGCACGAGCACCACCACCTGGCGGCATTCGGCCAGCTCGGCGGGCATCCACGCCGGCAGCGACGACCAGTCGTGCGGGCCGAGCAACGCCGGCACGATGCCGCGTACGCACGCCCCTGCGTAGTCGGGGATGATCGGCTGGGGTTGCTGACCCATGGTCACCATCGAACCATGAGTCCACCACCTTCGCGCGCGATCGGCCCAAACGTGCGATGCCCGGGGAACGTCACGCGACCCGTACGCTGGCGTGATGCGAGTGTCGACGCGGGGTGACTACGCCTGTCGGGCGCTGCTCTCACTGGCGTTGCGCAACGACTCCGCCGGCCCCACCTCGGTGCGCGACATCGCCGAGCGCACGGGTCTCCCCCAGCCCTATCTCGAACAGATCCTGCTGGCCCTCAAAGGTGCCGGCATCGTTCGGTCCAAGCGCGGGGTCGGCGGCGGCTACGTGCTCGCCCGCTCCCCCGCCGACATCCGCCTGTCGGAGATCCTCGCCGCGGTCGACGGCCCGATCACGCTCGGCGACTTCGGCGAGCCGCACCAGAACGGCGCCTGCGATCACGAGGGCCAGTGCGTGCTGTTGGCGATCTGGAAAGAATCGGCGGAGGTGATGCGGCGCCACCTCGACGGATTCACGTTGGCCTCGATCGCCGCGGTCGCCAACGGCGAAGCCCCCTGGCCCGGCCTCGACACCCTCGCCCGCAACAGCTAGCGCGCCCTCCGCGACGTGCGCGCTCGCGTCAGGCGAGCGAGCTGAGGCGGGTCTGCAGGTCGCTCGGGAGGGGGCTCGTGAACTCGACCCGTCCGCCGCTGCCGGGGTGCTCGAAGGCGAGCTTGGCGGCATGCAGGAACGGCCGTTCGAGCGCCAGGCGCGGCTTGCGCTGGCCGTACACGGGGTCGCCCACGAGCGGGTGCCCGATCGAGCTCAGGTGGACCCGGATCTGGTGCGTCCGCCCGGTCTCGAGAGAGCACTCGAGGAGGGCCAGCTCGGCGGGCCGGTCGAACCGTTCGAGCACCTGATATTCGGTGCGCGCCCAGCGTCCGTCGGCGACGACGGCCATCCGCAACGGATCGCGCTTCGAGCGGCCGACCGGGGCGTCGATCACGCCGTGCGGCGCCGAGGGATGGCCCCACACGAGGGCGATGTAGGTGCGCTCGGCGTGGTGCTCGGCGAACTGTTCGATCAGCGCCGCGCGGGCGCTGTCGGTGCGGGCGACGACGAGCAGGCCCGAGCTGCCGGCGTCCAAGCGGTGGACGATGCCTGGGCGCACCGGGTCGTCGCCGACGTCGACGAGTTCCGGGAAGCGGGCCAGGAGCCCGTTGACGAGCGTGCCGTCGGGGTTTCCGGCGCCAGGATGGACGACGAGTCCAGCCGGCTTGTCGACGACGATCACGTCGTCGTCGGCGTACACGACCGTGAACTCGACCTCGGCGTCGGCGTCGACACGTGCTTCGGCCGGGCGGGCGTCGAGGTCGATCGCAACCAGTTGGCCCTCCTCGAGGCGCACCTTGCCGGTGCTGGCCACGGCACCGTCGACGGTGACCCCGCCGGCCTCGATCAACGCCGTCGCGACCGAGCGGCTGACGTCGACGATCAGTGCCACGACCCGGTCGAGCCGCTCGTTCGCGAGTGCCGCCGGCACCCGTTCCTCAGTCGACGCCATCGCGGCCAGCCTGCCACGCCGACCACAACAGCAGCGCCCCACCGATCGTGATGCCCATGTCGGCGATGTTGAAGATCGGGAACCACTGGAAGTCGATGAAGTCGACCACGCCGCCGCGCAGCCAGCGCGGCTCGCGAGCGACGCGATCGATCAGGTTCCCGACCGCACCACCGATGATCGCCCCGACCGCCAGCTCGCTCACCCGGCCGGCGCCCTTCTGCATGCTCAACAAGAGCACGACGACGACCACCATCGCCACGACCGCGATCACCGGGCCCCATCCCCGGCCGGCGCCGAACGACATTCCGGTGTTGTACGTGAGGTTGAATCGCAACGTCCACCACAGGTCGATGGTTCGCCCGTTCCCGAGCGCGTCGACGGCCCACCACTTGGTGAGTTGGTCGACGACGACGATCACCGCCGCGAGCGGCGCCCAGCGTTGCCAGCTGACTCGGGCCGCAGGGGCCGGCGGGGAAGCTTCGTCCACGCGTCAGCGGCGACCGATGCCGCCGACCTTCTCCTCGACGAGCACCGACGACCAGGGCAGGGCCTCGAGCCGCTCGCGCGGGATCAAGCGGCCCGACACGACGGAGTAGCCGTACGTGCCGGCGGTGATCCGTTCGAGTGCGGCGTCGATTTCCTCGACCGCTTCGCGGGCCTGCGCCGACAGCGCCAGGTCGCGTTCGCGTTCGACGTTCATCGTGTCGCCTTCGCCGCCCTCGTCGTCGAACTTGACGTCGCCCATCTCGGCTTCCTCGACGAGCGAGTGGGCTTCGGCTTCGAGCCGTTGGGCCTGGCCGGTGAGACGCTCGCGCTCGGCGTGGAGGGCGTCGAACTGCTGCTTGATGAACGCCAGGTCGAAGTCCTTGGTGTAGCCCAGCCCGTCCTTGTTGAACTTCGGCTTGGGCAGTTCGCCCTCGTCGGCGACCGGGGCTGGGGCGGGCTTGCCCGGGGCCGTCTTGGCGGGAGCGGTGTTGGCCGCGCTGGCCTTGGCGGGGGCCGACTTGGTAGCACTGGCCTTGGCAGGCTTGGCGCTGGCGGGGGCCGACTTGGCGGGCTTGGCGGCGCGCTTGGTCGACGCCGCAGGGCTCTTGGTGGCTGGCTTCGCCGCCGTCTTCTTCGCAGTGGCCATGGTGATGTCCCCCTCCGGCAAACGTGGTCGCCGGACTCTATCGGCTCGGTGGGCGTCCGAGGCGGGCCGCCACGATCGCCGCCAGGTCCTCCGTCGCCAGTCCGTCGACCTCGAATCGTTTGGTCCGCGCCGCCGCGCCACCGACGAGTCGGACCTGGCGCGTGGGCACGTCGAACAGGCGCGCCACCTCGGCGAGGACGAGCGCGTTGGCGGCGCCGTCGACGGGTGGGGCCTTGACGGCCAGCTTGGGTAACTCGCCGAACCAGCCGACCCAGGCCGTTCGCCGCGCCCCGGGTTGGACGCGGACGTGGAAGCGGGCCATCAGCCCGCCCGTGTCACCGTGATCTGTTCGGGGGCGCCCACGTCGGCGGTGGCGCTGACGGCCAGCGTCTCGGTCGTCACCAGCTGGCGATGGGCGTCGAACGCAGCGACGACGTCGGCTGCGGCGACGATCGTCAGGTCGATCCGGTCGCTGACCGCCAGCCCGGCCTCCCGCCGCGCCTGCTGGATCGAGCGGATCAGGTCGCGGGCGAGACCCTCGGCGGCGAGCTCGGGTGTCACCGTGGTGTCGAGGGCCACCAGCCCGCCGGCCGAGCGCAACGTCGCGACCGCCGCGGCGGCGTCGGCCGACACCGTGACGAAGTCGTACTCGCCCGGTTCGAGGGCGATCCCGCCGACCGTCACGCGATCGCCGTCGACCGCCCAATCGCCGGCCTTGTGGGCCTTGATCACGGCTTGGACCTGGCCCCCCAGCCGCGGGCCGAGGGCGCGCGGGTGGAGCACCAGTTGCTGCGTGCCGAAGCGCTCGACGTCGGCCGTGAGCTCGACCGTCTTGACGTTGAGCTCGTCGGCGATCAGCGCCGCGTACGGCTCGATCAGCGCCGGATCGGGTACGGCAACCGTCGCCGAGGCGAGCGGGAGTCGGACACGCAGGTTCTCGGCCTTGCGCAACGACAGCAGCGTCGAGCAGGCCTCGCGCACGAGCCCCATCCCGGACTGCAGGGCCTGGTCGACGGCGAACGTGGTGGAGTCCGGCCAGTCGGTGAGGTGCACGCTCTCGGTGCCGCCGGTGAGCCCGGCGTACACGTGCTCGGTGACCAGCGGGAGCAGCGGAGCGGCGACCTGGCACAACGTGACGAGGGCCGTGTGGAGCGTGTCGATCGCGTCCTGGTCGCCGTCCCAGAACCGGTCGCGGCTGCGACGGATGTACCAGTTCGTGAGCGTGTCGAGGTAGCCGCTGACCGCCTCGCACGCGCCGAACAGGTCGTACGCGTCGAGCTGGGCGGTGACCCGCTCGACCAGCGCGCGCGTCTCACCGAGCACGTAGCGGTCGAGCACGTCGGTCTGGTCGGTGCGCACGGCGCCGGCGGTCCCGGCCGCGTTGGCGTACAGCGTGAGGAAGTAGTAGGCGTTCCAGAACGGCAGGATCACGTGACGCACCGTGTCGCGGATGCCCGCCTCGGTGACGGAGAAGTCGGCCCCGCGCAGGATCGGCGACGAGAGCAGGTACCACCGCATCGCGTCGGCGCCGTAGACGTCGAACACCTTGACGGGGTCGGGATAGTTCTGCAGCGACTTCGACATCTTGCGACCGTCGTCGCCGAGCACGATGCCGTGGCTGACGCACGACCTAAAGGCGGGCCGGTCGAACAGCGCCGTGGCGAGCACGTGCATCGTGTAGAACCAGCCGCGCGTCTGGCCGATGTACTCGACGATGAAGTCGCCCGGATAGTGGTGCTCGAACCACTCGCGGTTCTCGAACGGGTAGTGCACCTGGGCGAACGGCATCGAGCCCGACTCGAACCAGCAGTCGAGCACCTCCGGGACGCGGCGCATCGTCGACCGGCCGGTCGGGTCGTCCGGGTTGGGACGCACGAGGTCGTCGACGAAGGGGCGGTGCAGGTCGGTGATCGGCACCCCGAAGTCGGCTTCCAGCTCGGCGATCGAGCCGTACACGTCGACGCGCGGGTACTCGGGATCGTCCGACTTCCACACCGGGATCGGGCTGCCCCAGAACCGGTTGCGGCTGATGCCCCAGTCGCGGGCGTTGGCGAGCCACTTGCCGAACGAGCCCTCCTTGACGTGTTCGGGGGCCCACGTGATCTGCTGGTTGAGCTCGACCATCCGATCCCGGAACGTCGTGACCGACACGAACCACGACCCGATCGCGCGGTACACGAGCGGCTCGGCGCAGCGCCAGCAGTGGGGATACGAGTGGTTGTACGAGTCGTGGCGGACGACGACGCCGCGGTCCTTGAGCGTGCGGATGATCGCCGGGTTGGCGTCGAACACGTGCTGCCCCGCCCAGTCGGTCACGTCGGCCGTGTACTGACCGTGGGCGTCCATCGGTACCACGGTCGGGATGCCGGCCGCGTTGCACACGTTCTGGTCGTCCTCGCCGAACCCGGGCGCCATGTGCACCACACCGGTGCCGTCGTCGGTCGACACGAAGTCGGCGGCGAGCACCTGGAACGCATTCGGCGTGTCGGCGAAGTAGCCGAACAGTGGCGTGTAGCGCCGGCCGGCCAACTCCGCGCCGGTGAGCGTGGCGACCTGCTCGGCGTCCGCGAACTCCTTGGCGTAGGCACCCACGCGCGCGGCGGCGACGATGTACCGGCTGCCGTCGGGGTGGGCCATCACCGCGTACTCGACGTCGGGGCCGACCGCCAGGGCGAGGTTGGCCGGCAGCGTCCACGGGGTCGTCGTCCACGCCAGGATCCGCTCGCCCGATTCGAGCTCGAACGCGACCGTCAAGGCCGGGTCCTGGCGGTCCTGGTAGACGTCGTCCATGCGCGTCTCGGTGTTGCTGAGCGGCGTCTCGCAGCGCCAGCAGTAGGCGAGCACGCGGAACCCCTCGGTGACGAGGCCCTTGTCCCACAGCGACTTGAACGCCCACATGACCGACTCCATGTACGGCAGGTCGAGCGTCTTGTAGTCGTTCTCGAAGTCGACCCAGCGGGCCTGGCGGGTGACGTACTCGCGCCACTGCTCGGTGAACTGGAGCACGCTCGCCCGGCACGCGGCGTTGAACTTCTCGATGCCGAACGCGGTGATCTCGGGGTGCCCGGAGATGCCGAGCTCCTTTTCGGTCTGCACCTCGGCGGGCAGGCCGTGGGTGTCCCATCCGAAGCGCCGCTCGACGCGCTTGCCGCGCATCGTCTGGTAGCGCGGCACGGCATCTTTCACGTAGCCGGTGAGGAGGTGGCCGTAGTGCGGGAGCCCGTTGGCGAACGGCGGGCCGTCGTAGAACACGAACTCGTTGGCACCGTCCGGGCCGGCGTCGCGCTGGGCGACGGATCGCCGGAACGTGTCGTCGGCTGCCCAGCGCGCGAGGATCGCCCGTTCGAGCTCGGGAAGATCCGGCTGCGAGGGAACTTGGGGGTACGGCACGAGGACTCCTGGCGAACGGTTGCGATCGGTCTGCCAGGGACGGGAGATTCCCGCGGTACCACCCTGCTTGCCGGCCCCCGCAGGGGACGGCCACTCGTCTGCGCCGGCGATGACGGGCCGGACCCGTTCGGTTCTAGTGAGCCCGGTTGCCCGGACCGTTCTTCCGAAGGCTCGGAGGTGATGGCCTCGTCGTCGCCGTTGCCCACAGGTTAGCGTGCGCCGGCGTGGACGGCGGGGGCCGGTTCCACCGGGGGGACGATCGTGCAGAGCGACGGGCGCGCGTACTTTTCGGCACTCGACGGCTTGCGCGCGCTCGCGGTCACCGCGGTCGTGCTGTTCCATCTCGGGTTCGGGTGGGCCCGCGGCGGGTTCCTCGGCGTGTCGCTGTTCTTCACGTTGTCGGGGTTCCTGATCACGCGGCTCCTGCTCGACGAGCACGCCCGCACGGGCCGGATCGAGCTCGGCGCGTTCTGGGGCCGGCGGGTCCGCCGGCTGGCCCCGGCCGCGTTCACGTGTCTCGCCGGCACGCTGCTCGTCGCCCGTCTGCGGCTCGGCGACGAACAGCTCGGGCAACTGCCCGGAGATGTGGCTGCCGCCGCGGCGAGTGTCGCCAACTGGCGCTTCGTCGCCGGCGGCGAGTCGTACGCCGACCTGTTCACGAGTGGCCCGAGCCCCGTGTTGCACTTCTGGTCGTTGGCGATCGAGGAGCAGTTCTATCTACTGTTCCCCCTGCTGTTCGTGCGCCGGCGGGCCGCGCCGTGGCTGCTCGGCGGCCTGCTCGCGGCGACGTCGGCGGCGACGCTCCTGACGCGCGACCGCGACCTCGGCTACTACGCCACGCACCTGCGCGCGCCGGAACTGCTGATCGGAGCGCTGCTCGCCGTGCTCGTCCGACGCGCCCCGCGACCGACGGATCCCGCCGCGCGACGGCGTCGCACGGTACGCGTCGCGACAGGTGCCGGTCAGGTGCTCGCGCTCGGCGCCGCGGTGGTGCTGGTCATGACGACCGAGCAACACGCGGCGTGGCTGTACCGGGGCGGCTTGGCGGCGGTGGCGGCGGCCGTGTGGTGCCCGCTGATCGTCGCCGGCGCGGGCCGCGGATGGTTCGCCGCGATCGTGGGGAACCGTGCGCTGGCGGCCGTCGGGCGGCGCAGCTACGGCCTGTACCTGTACCACTGGCCGGTGCTCGTCCTCGTGCCCGGTCCGGTGCCGGCGCAGCTCGCGCTCACCGTGGCGTTGACGGAGATCTCGTTCCGATGGATCGAGCAGCCGATCCGTGCCCGCCGGGTGCTCGCCGACGGGCGTCGCGGCCGGCGCGTGCTCGGCGCGGCGGCTGTCGGCGTGATCGCCGCGGCGCTGCTGGTGCCGGTGCCGCGGCCGGTGCAGATGACGTTCGTCGACGCCCCCGACGAGCCCGTCGTGCTGGTTCCCAG
>JAEZFY010000142.1 GCA_023417265.1 Actinomycetes bacterium
GACGGGGGGGTGGTGGGGAGGGCCGAGCGGCTGCCGGCGGGCGAGTTCGATGATTCTGCGGCGGCGGCCGGCCGTCAGTGCGGCCAGCCGCGGGGCGGCGGGGGTGAGCGCCGCCGAGCCGGCGAGGCGTTCGATCGGCCGGCTCAGCGGCGCGCCCACGACGGGGTACCGGAGTGCGTCACCAATAGTGGTTGCGCGGACCGATCGCACGACCGGTCGAGCCGAGGATCCACAGCACCGCGCCGATCACGACGAGGATGATGCCGATGGTCCACAGGATCGGAATCGACGCGAGCGCGCCGATCAGGAGGAGGATGAGTCCGATGACAATCATGCACAGCCGGTACCCGGCTCGCGGACGACTAAACCGCGGGCTCGTCGCCGGGCAACGATGAGGTGATGATGCGCGTCACGTTCTGGGGGGCGGCCGAGACCGTCACCGGGTCGCGGTTCGTCGTCGAGACCGATCGCGCCCGGGTACTCGTCGACTGCGGCCTGTTCCAAGGCGTCAAACGTCTGCGCGAGATGAACTGGGAGCCGTTTCCCGTCGAACCCGGCTCGCTCGATGCGGTGTTGCTCACACACGCCCACATCGACCACAGCGGATACTTGCCGGCGCTCGTGCGCGACGGCTTCGCCGGTGACATCTGGTGCACCCCGCCCACTGCAGCGCTGGCGCGGATCCTGCTGATGGACGCCGCGCACCTCCAAGAAGAGGACGCCAAGTACGCCAACTTCCGGAAGTCGTCGCGCCACCACCCGGCGCTCCCGCTGTTCGACCAAGGCGATGCAGAGCGGGCGATTCGGCGCCTGCGCCCGCACCCTGCCGGGTCGGGTTTTCGGCCCGCCGCCGGGCTCGACGCCCGCTTCAGCCGCGCCGGGCACATCCTCGGGGCCGCATCGGCGTGGCTCAGCGACGGTGTCCGCTCGGTGCTGTTCAGCGGCGATCTCGGGCGCGACGCCGACCCGGTGATGCACCCGCCCGAGTCACCGCCGGCCGCCGACCACATCGTCGTCGAGTCGACCTATGGCGACCGCTCCCACCCCGCCGAGGACCCCAGCGCCGTGCTCGCCGAGGCCGTCACCAGCACCGCCGCGCGGGGCGGCATCGTGCTGATCCCCGTGTTCGCCGTCGGGCGCGCCCAGACCGTGCTGCACCTCCTCGCCCAGCTGCGCCAGGCCGGGCGCATCCCGGACGTACCGACCTACCTGAACAGCCCGATGGCGGTGACCGCTACCGAGCTGTTCCTGCGTTCGCACGGCGAGCACCGCCTCGATGAGCGCGCCGTGGCTGCGCTCAGCGACGGCGTCGAGCTGGTACGCACCACCGAGGACTCGAAGCGGTTGACCGCCCGGAGCGGGCCGATGGTGGTGCTCTCGGCGAGCGGCATGCTCACCGGTGGACGCGTGCTGCATCACCTCCTGCAGGTGGCTCCGCACCGCCGCAACACGATCGTGCTGGCCGGCTATCAGGCAGCCGGCACGCGCGGCGAAGCGCTCCTCCAGGGGGCCGGGTCGCTGCGCGTGTTCGGCGACGACGTGCCCGTGAACGCGCGGGTCGTCCACGTCGACAGCCTGTCGGCCCACGCCGACGCCGACGAGTTGCTGGCGTGGCTCCGGAGGGCCCCGGCGGCCCCGGCCGGCGTCAGCGTCGTCCATGGTGAGGCGGGGGCCGCCGACACGTTGCGCCGGAGGATCCGCCACGAGCTGGGGTGGGACGCCGCCGTTCCGGCCGCCGGCACGAGCATCGTCGTCACCTGACGGTGCCGTGGCAAACGCGGCACGCCGCAGCACGATCCGCACGCGCCGCGTACGTTGACGCGCGTGGATGGTCCTGTCGCGCGGTGGTTGCCCGGCGCTGCCGTGTTGGCGCGGTACCAGGCCGGCTGGCTGCGCGGCGACGTCATCGGCGGGCTGACCGTCGGAGCGATGCTCGTGCCGCAGTCGATGGCCTACGCCGAGCTGGCAGGGATGCCGCCGGAAGCGGGCTTCTATGCGGCGCTCGGGGCGCTCGTCGTCTACGCCCTGTTCGGTACGAGCCGGCATCTCGGCGTCGGCCCCGAGCCCGGTACGGCACTGCTCGCTGCGGCTGGGGTCGGATCGCTCGCCGGCGGCGACCCGCGCCGGTATGCGACGTTGATGGCCGCGCTGGCGCTCACCGTCGCCGGGTTGTGCGTGCTCGCCGCCGCGCTGCGGCTCGGGTTCGTCGCTGCGGTGCTGTCGCGACCGGTGCTCGTGGGCTACATCACGGGCGTCGGACTGACGCTCATCAGCAGCCAGCTCGGCGCGTTGCTCGGGCTCTCGGTCGAAGCCGACCGGTTGCTCCCCCGCATCCGTGAGGTCGCCGGTGAGATCGACGGGGTGCACGGGCCGACACTCGCCGTCGGCGCGCTCGCCCTGGCGGCGATCCTCGGTTTGCGCCGGCTCGCCCCGCGTCTGCCGGGTGGCCTGCTGGTCATCGCTGCGGCGAGCGTGGTCGTCGCCGTGAGCGGCCTCGACGAGGAGGGCGTGCGCTTGGTGGGCGCGCTGCCGCAGGGCCTGCCGACCCCTGCCGTGCCGGGCGTGTCGGCGGGTGACGTCGGCCGGCTCGTCCCGATCGCGGCAGGAATCGCCCTGGTCGGCTTCACCGACAACCTCCTCACCGCCCGATCGATCGCCTCGCGGCGGCGCGAGCGAATTGATCCCAACCAAGAGCTGCTCGCGCTCGGGATGACCAATCTCGTCGCCGGTGTTTCCCAGGGCTTCCCGGTGTCGTCGAGCGCCAGCCGTACCGCGGTGCCGGCGTCGTTGGGTTCGTCCACGCAAGTCGTGTCGCTGATCGCCGCCGGCTTCGCGGTGGCCGCCCTGACCGTGGCCAGCCCACTGCTCGAGCATGTCCCCCGGGCCGCCTTGGCGGCGGTGATCGTCGCCGCCGCCTTGGCGATCATCGACGTCGTCGGCTTCCGGTCGCTGTGGCGGGTCAACCGTGAGGAGGCCTTCCTCGCGGCCGTGGCGGCCACCGGTGTGGTCGTCTTCGACGTGCTCGTCGGTGTGGTGATCGCGATCGTGCTGTCGACGCTCGTGGCGCTCGCCCACGTGGCCCGCCCGCACGACGCGGTGCTCGGCGATCTGCCGGGCGTCGACGGATGGGTCGACGTCGACGCCTACCGCGACGCCGTGACCGAGCCGGGGCTGCTCGTCTACCGCTTCGACGCGCCGTTGTTCTTCGTCAACGCCGACCGGTTCTGCGAGCGGGTCGAAGCGGTGCTGGCGGCCAACGAGGGAGCCGAAGACTGGCTGGTGCTCGACTTCGAGGGTGTCGGCGCACTCGACTCGACCGCCGCCGAAGCGCTCGGCGAGCTGCTCGCGCGCGTCGCCGCGGCAGGCGTCACGAGCTTCGCGATCGCCCGCGCCAACGACCACGTCGTGGCGCTCCTGCACCGCGCCGGGCTGCTGTCACCGCGCGGCCCGTTGATCGTCTACCCGACGATCAACGCCGCGGTGCGCGCCTACCGGGCTCGCGCGGCTAACAGCGGCTGAGGGTCACGGCACGACGACGACGGGCACCTTGGCGTGGTGCACGACCTGGTCGCTGACCGAGCCGAGCAGCGCTCCGGCGATGCCGGTGGCGCCTCGGGCACCGACCACGATCAACGACGCGTGGGCGTTGTCGGCGGCGCCGAGCAACTGGGCGGCCGGCTGCCCTTCCACCGGCAGCTGCTCGACGTCGACGCCTTCGATCCCCGCCTCGGTGACCGTGCGGGCAAGCGCGTCGACGGCGTCCTTGGCGGCGCTCTCGAAGTCGACCGCAACGGGGTAGAACGGACCGCCCACGATGGCGATCTGCCACGCCCACACGACCACCAGTCGGAGCCCGGCGTCGGCGGCATAGTCGGCCGCCCAACGCAACGCCCGCAGCGAGTGGTCCGAACCGTTGACCCCGACCACGACCGGCCCGTCGAGAGCGACCTCGTCACCGCGCACGACGGCAACGGGGCACTCGGCGTGGTGCAACACCCAGCGGCTCACCGAGCCCAGCAACAGGCCCCGGAAGCCGCCCACGCCGCGGGCCCCGACGACGAGCAGGTCGGCCGTGGTGCTCGCCGCGTGGAGCGCCGGCTCGACCTTGTCGAGCACCGCCTGGAGCGTGACGCCGTGATCGTCGCCGACCGCGCGGGCGACGAGCTTGCCGAGTTCCTCCTCGGCCATCTCCGGTGAGTACGCCGGATCGAACGTCTTGGTGTCGGCGTGATGTTGGGCGATGTAGTCCCATGCCATCACGGCGGTGACCGGTTGGTCGCGCCGTTGACCGTACGCATGCGCCCAGCGCAGCGCCGTCTGCGCCGAGGGTGATTCGTCGACTCCGACCACGATGCCGTTCATGGCTCCATTGTCTCGGCTCGGCGACCGCGTTCGTAGGGACCAAGGTCACCGCGCCCGTTGGTGGGCGTGCCCGCGCGAGGCTCGGAACATGCAGCTCGTGCACGTGACCGACGCCCCGCCCCACGACCCCGAACGGTTTGTTGCCGTGCCGTTCCTCGACGGGCGTCAATGCAACGCCCGCGTGATTCGCCTGGCGGCCGGCCAGGCGCTCCCCGCCCACACCCACGCGCCGTCAGAACTGATGCTGTACGTGGCCGAGGGCTCGGCCGAACTCGACACCGAGCAGGGAGTGACGCCGTTCCCGTCAGGCTCGCTGGCGCTGTACACCGGCGACGAAGAACTGCGCGTCAGCAACCCGGGCCCCGACCCTGTCACCTTGCTGGCGTTCCTTGCGCCGCCGTTCCCTCCCGCGCCGCGCGGCGCCGATTGACGCAGCGCGCCCGCGGGTATACGGCGGGGCATGACAGACGACCCCATGATCTCGGACGACGACATCACCCGCGACGGCCCGACGGAGAGCACCGAGGACAAGGACCAAGGCGCACTCCACGGCCAGGACAGCGGCGATGAGCCCACCGAAGCTGACGACAACCTCGACGTCGGCGGCGAAGGCGAACGCGACTCCGGCGACGAATGAGCCGCACGGGTCGGTGCTCGGCCGCTTGACGGCCGACCCGGCCCGCTTCGCGGCGCGCTCCTGGGGGCGCACGGCCGACCTCAGCGAACGGCTCGGCCCGTTCAGCGATCTGTTCTCACTCGACGCCGCCGACGCGCTCCTCGGCGGCGTCGTGCAACCTCCGGCGGTTCGCATGGTGCGCGCCGGCTCGGTGCTCGCCCCTGGCGACTACTGCCGGCCGACGCGCGTCGGCGGGCGACTCGTCGACCACGTCGTCGATCCCCGTCGCATCGCCGACCAGCTCGCCGCCGGCGCCACGCTGGTGTTCCAGTCGCTGCACCGCCAGGTCCGTCCACTGACGGCGTTCGCCGACCGGCTGACCGCCGACCTCGGCCACCCGGTCCAGGTCAACGCGTACCTCACCCCACCAGCTGCGGTAGGCCTGGCCGAGCACGCCGACGAGCACGACGTATTCGCCGTACAGCTCGACGGCACCAAGCACTGGTGGGTCGACGGCCTCGGCCACGTGACGCTGCGGCCCGACGACGTGCTCTACATCCCTGCCGGATGCCGGCACCGGGCCGAGGCTCAACACGAAAGCTCGCTGCATCTCACGGTCGGGGTGCTCCGCGTCACGTATCGGCACGTCATCGAGCGCGTGCTCC